>NZ_JAJLOZ010000001.1:0-140809 GCF_025548615.1 Arthrobacter sp. A2-55
GTCGTTGTAGGCGCGGACGATGTCCCCCACCAGGCGGTGCCGGACCACGTCTGCGGCATCGAGGATGGAAAAGACAACGTCATCGACTTCCGCCAGGATTTCCTCCACGACCCGCAGGCCGGAGCGGGTGCCGCTGGGCAGGTCCACCTGGGTGATGTCGCCGGTGACTACAATCTTGGACCCAAACCCGAGCCGGGTGAGGAACATTTTCATTTGTTCGGGCGTGGTGTTTTGTGCCTCGTCCAGGATGATGAAGGCATCGTTGAGCGTGCGTCCGCGCATGTAGGCCAATGGGGCCACTTCGATGGTGCCGGCGGCCATGAGCCGCGGAATGGTTTCCGGGTCCATCATGTCGTGCAAGGCGTCGTAAAGGGGGCGCAGGTAGGGGTCGATCTTGTCGTTCAGGGTCCCCGGCAGGAAACCGAGCCGTTCGCCCGCCTCCACGGCCGGCCGTGTCAGGATGATCCGGCTGACCTCCTTGTGCTGGAGCGCCTGGACGGCCTTGGCCATGGCCAGGTAGGTCTTGCCGGTACCCGCGGGGCCAATGCCGAACACCACCGTGTTGCGGTCAATGGCGTCCACATAATTCTTTTGGTTGAGCGTCTTGGGACGGATGGTGCGGCCGCGGCTCGTCAGGATGTCATAGGTCAAGATGTCAACAGGCGAGGCATCCGGGCGAGACCTGAGCATGGTGACAAGTTGCTCCCAGACGGCGGCACTCATGGTGGAGTGCCGGGAGACCATGCCGCGGGCTTCCTCCATGAGGTGCATGATCCGCGGGACCACAGCCTGCGGGCCGGTGATGGTCAGGACGTTGCCGCGGGCCAAAAAGGAAACAGCCGGATACAGGCTTTCCACCATCCGCAGTCCTTCATCCCCGGCACCGAGCGTGGCCACCATCTGCTCCCCCGAGGCAAAATTCACTATTTCCGTACGCATGCCGTCCACGGAGTGCGGAAAATCGCCGCCGCGTTCCGCATCGGCAAACTCGTCATGCCGGCTGGCTGTAGTTTCTGGCATATGTTCGGCCGTCCCGGGCCTTCAATCGCTCCTTCGTAGGACCGGCGGCTTGCCGGCTGCACTGTTCAACTATTGCTGCGTTTAATCTTAGTGCACGGCACCCCCGTTCTGCCCTTGCAGGCCCGCCCCGGTAAGCACCCAAAGTGTCTCGATACGGTTTCAGTTCACTGTGAAGTTGCCGTTCCCGGGCAAACCCTGCCTTTCATGTGCCAAGCTATTTGGAGGATCGGAGCCAGGGGGGCGCCCGGAACGTGGTCCGGCCATTCCCGGAACATATCCTGACCCTCATTCATGACTTCTATTTTAAGCGAGCCAGTTACCCGCATGCCTGACCTTCTGCCCCGTCCACACGCGCCGTCCGGCGAGCCCGTGGAGCAGTTTCAGCGTGCTTCCCGGAGGACGGCGCCGCGCAACCGCCACGCGGTGCGACACCACGCGGCCTGGGCGGCCCTTGCATTGGGCGCCGCACTGGCAGCCACGGGCTGCACGGCGGGGACCGTGAGCCCCAAGGACGCCGTGATGCCCTCCACGGCCGGCAGCTCGGCAACGGGACTGACCACCAGCGCACCCCTGGAAACCCCCACCACCACCCAAACCAGCCCCGTGTATTGGCTGGGGCACAGCAACGACGCCGTCTATTTGTACCGCGAGTTCCAGCCAACGCCCGGCACCGACGATCCGATTGTTGCCGCGCTTCGGGCCATGATGACGACCAAGCCCAAGGACCCGGACTATTTTTCGGTTTGGGACAAGCCATCGCGGATTGGCGCCTCGATCTCGGCCAAGAATGTCATCACGGTGGACGTGTCCTCGGACGCTTTCGCGCAGAAAGTGGACACCGGGATTGCCCAGCGCTCCATTGCCCAGCTGGTGTACACGGCCACGGCAGCCGCATCCATGGCTGGACTGATCGACCCTGCCGCCACCGTCCAGGTCTCCGTGCTGGTGGACGGGCACACCGGCTACCAGGCGTTCGGCCACGTCCCGCTGACAAAACCGTTGACGCGCGATGCGGGTTTTGTGGCGCCCGTGTGGATCGTTGACCCCGGCAACGGTGCCACCTTCAAAACGCTCCCCCTCAAGGTGTCAGGGCAGGCCATGTCCCCGTCCGGGACGCTTGGCTGGGCCCTGGCCCCCATGGTGGACGGCAAGGCGTCCGGGCCAGTGCTCACGGGCACGGTGGCCATCCCGCAGGGGCCCGACAAGCTGGGAACGTTCAACTTCAATGTGGTTCCCCCGCTGGGAAGCTACGAACTCTCAGTGTTCATCGCGGACCCCAAGGCCCCCAACGGCCGGGCGGGCGTGGACACCAAGGTCGTGACGCTGACGGGGCACTGAGCCGCCGGCAAGATCTACCAGCGGCCCAGTTCCTGGCTCAGCAGCACGACGGCGGCCGGCCCGGCCGTGGACGACCTCAGGACATGCGTGCCCAGCAGGGCCGTGCGCGCTCCGGCGTCAATGAACATGCGGACCTCGGCGGCACTCATGCCGCCCTCGGGCCCCACAACCATTACGATCCTGCCTGTTTCGCCGCCACTGTCCGGCCCACCGTCCGGACCGCGGGCCGCCCGCCAGGCACGGACCAACCCTGGCACGGAGTCCACAGCATCCTCGTGGAGAACCAAGGCAAGCCCGGCCGAAGCAATCAGCTCCACCAGCCCTGCCGTGCCCACCAGTTCGCCAACCCAGGGGATGCGCGAGCGCCGGGCCTGCTTCGCGGCCGTGGCCACCACATTGCGCCATTTGGCAGGGCCCTTGACGGCCTTGTCCATCTTCCAGCGGACAATGGACCTCTCGGCCTGCCAGGGGACGACGCCGTCCACACCCAACTCCGTGGCCGTTTCAATGGCGAGTTCGTCCCGGTCAGCCTTGGCCAGGGCCTGTACCAGCACCAGCTCAAACGGTTCCCGGGGGGTTGGGAGCACGTGCTCAACCCGCACCCCCAACTGGTCCCCGGCAGCAGCCGTGACGGTGCAGACCAGCCGCAACCCTGCGCCGTCGCACAGGTCCACAGGCTCACCCGGGGTGAGGCGCTTGACGGTGGCGGCGTGGCGGCCCTCCGCCCCGCCCAAGGTGAACGTTCCGCCGGCGGCAAGTGGCGCGAGTTCCTCCGGCGTGGCGTAGAAGACGGGGTTGCTCACGGCTAGAGGTTGCCGAGCTTGTCGCGGAGCTTGGCAAACATGCCGCCGCTGTTGACCAGCTTTCCTTCGGTGAACGTTTCCCCGCGCAGGGCGGCCAGCTGCTTGAGCAGTTCTTCCTGGGCGGCATCCGGCTTGGTGGGGGTTTCGACATGGACGTGGACCATGAGGTTGCCTCGGCCGTACCCGCGCAGGTGCGTCACCCCGAGGTTGCGCAGGTTGATCACCTCGCCTGCCTGCGTGCCCGGCTTGATGCTGATGGGCTGCTCGCCGTCGAAGGTCTCCAATGTCAGTTCGGTGCCCAGCGCGGCCGCGGTCATGGGCACGCTGAGGGTGGCGTGGAGGTCGTCGCCCTCTCGCAGGAACGCCGGATCGTTGTTGACCTTCATCTCCACGTACAGGTCCCCGGCGGGTCCGCCCGCGGGGCCGGCCTCGCCCTGGCCGGCAAGCTGGATGCGGGTGCCGGTGGAGACGCCGGCCGGGACCTTGATGGTGAGGCTGCGGCGGTTGCGCACGCGGCCCTCCCCCATGCACTCGTTGCAGGGATCCTCGATGCGGGTGCCGAAGCCCTGGCAGGAATTGCAGGTGGCCAGCGTCATGACATTGCCCAGGATGGAACGCATGGGACGCTGGATCTGCCCGCTGCCATGGCAGACATCACACGTGATGGGGTGGGTGCCCGGGCGGCAGCAGCTGCCCTCGCAGGTGGTGCACAGCACGGCGGTGTCGATTTCAAGTTTCTTGTTGACGCCAAACACTGCCTCGCGCAGTTCCACGCGCACGCTGATGAGCGCGTCCTGTCCGCGGCGGGTGCGTGATGCAGGCCCGTGGCCCTGTCCACCGCCACCGCCGAAGAAGGTTTCAAAGATGTCCTGGAAGGCGAAGCCCTGGCCGTCAAAATTGCCAGCGCCGGAGTCGTGGCCGTTTTCGTTGCCCGTGGTGTCGTAGGCGCGGCGCTTCTGCGGGTCCGAGAGCACCTCGTAGGCGTGGGTGACGGCCTTGAAGCGGTCCTGTGCGTCAGGGGCGTCGTTGACGTCGGGGTGCAGCTTGCGCGCCAGCTTGCGGTAGGACTTCTTGATTTCTTCGGCGGTTGCGTCGCGTGAGACACCCAGTGCGTCGTAATGGTTGGTCAAAGTCTTGCTCTCTTTACGTGTGGCTAGTTCGAGGTCAGTTTGGGAGGCCGGTCAGCCGGCCAAAATTCGTGACAGGTACCGGGCCACGGCCCGGACACTGGACATGGTGTTGGGGTAATCCATGCGGGTGGGCCCCACCACGCCCAGCTTGGCGTTTTCGCCCGCGCCGTAGCTGGTGGCCACCACGGAGGCTTCCGCGAGTGAGGTGTGGGTGTTTTCACGGCCTATGCTCACGGCCATGCCGAGGGAATCCTGCGCCATTTGTTCCAGGAGCCGCAGCAGCACCACCTGCTCCTCCAGGGCATCCAGGACGGGGCCTATGCTCAGCGGGAAATCACCATTGGAGCGGGCCAGGTTGGCGGTGCCGGCGAGCACGATGCGGTCCTCGCGGGCAGCCTGGGCCAGTTGCGCCAGTCCATGGGCCAGCTTGGCCGCCACGTCCTGCTCTTCAACCGGCACCGTGGCGGGCACCAGCCCCAAGGCGGCGGAAAGGTTGCCCACGGACACGCCGTGCACCCCGGCCAGGAACGCCTGGCGCAGGCCGGCCAGCATGGTCTCCCCCACCGGGACTCCGACGTCGATCACCGACTGCTCCACCTTGCCCGAGGCAAGAATCAGCACCAGCAGCACCTGGCGGGGGCCCAGCGACACAAATTCAATGTGGCGCACTGTGGTCTTGGCCGAACGCGGGTACTGGACAAGCGCCACCTGGTTGGTCAGCTGGGCCAGCGTGCGCACGGTGCGCTCCAGCACGTCGTCGAGGTCCGTTGAACCGTCAAGCAAGACGGCAATGGCCCGCCGTTCGGCGGCCGACAGCGGCTTGACCGAGGAAATCTGGTCCACGAACAGCCGGTACCCCTTGTCCGTGGGGATTCGGCCCGAACTGGTGTGGGGGGCAACAATGAGCCCCTCCTCTTCCAGCGCGGCCATGTCATTGCGGATGGTGGCGCTGGAAACGCCCAGGCGGTGGCGTTCCACAAGGGCCTTGGAGCCCACCGGCTCGCGCGAATGAACATAGTCCTCCACAATTGCCCGCAACACTTCAAGCTTGCGTGGTTCGCTCATTCCCGTCACCTCCATCACGGCCCTGAATTGGCACTCTACCCATTCAAGTGCCAAGTCTAATACTTTCCGGCCCCCGGTTCCCGGCATGGCACCGCCCGGCGCCCGCGGCCGCGCGCTAGCATGGGGTTTTCAACACGCCGCCGCACGCCGCGGCAGCGAAGACGGCAGGGGAAAGCACCATCGTGGAGTACAACAACTGGGGCCCGGCGGAACTCGCCAGGCCCGCGGCCCGCACCCTCCGCAAGGTTGAAGCCACCCGCGGTCTCGTGGTGGAGGACGTGCAGACGGGATGGGTGGGCGCCGTGGTGCGGATTGAAAAGTCCGGCGGCATGCACATCATGGAGCTGGCCGACCGCAGGGAAAAGGTCAGGGCCTTCCCCCTAGGGTTCGGCTTCCTGGTTGAGGGCGAGCCCGTCGAGCTGGTGGCGCCCGTTGTCGCCGCCGCTCCCAGGAAGCCGGCCCGCACGGCCTCCGGCTCCGTCAAGGTGGAAGGGCTCCGCGCCCGGACAGCGAAGGCCAGCCGGATCTGGGTGGAGGGCAAGCACGACGCCGAACTAGTGGAAAAGGTGTGGGGCGACGACCTGCGTGTTGAGGGCATCGTTGTCGAACCCCTCCGCGGCATCGACGAGTTGGCGGCCGCCGTCGAGGATTTTGCCCCCGGACCCAACCGGCGCCTCGGGGTGCTGGTGGACCACCTGGTGCCAAACTCCAAGGAATCCAGGATTGTGGCGAATCTCATGCGATCGCCCGCAGCGAAAAAGAATGTGCTGGTGGTGGGCCATCCCTATGTGGATGTCTGGCAGGCCATCAAGCCCGCCACCCTCGGCATCCCCGCCTGGCCCGTGATTCCGCGGTCCATGGAATGGAAACTGGGCATCCTGCAGGCGTTTGGCTGGCCACACACCACAGCCGAGGACATTGGACTGGGCTGGCAGCGGCTCCTGTCCCGGGTCCACAGCTACTCCGACCTTGAACCGTCCCTGTTGGGACGCGTCGAAGAAGTCATTGACTTCCTCACGGCACCCGTATCCTTGTAGTGGCGCCGGCATTCTTCCCGGCATGGAACCATCGGCTTTTTTGAGAGGCAATTCCACGTGAGCAATCCGGCGAACCAATTCAACGTCCCGGCCAAGCCCCCACTCACGCCCACAGAAGACAAGCAGTGGGCGTTCCTGTCCCACTGCGGCGGCATCCTGGGCTGCATTCCCTCCGCCCTGATATACAAATTCATGGCCGGGCGCGGCCCGTTTACCGCCCAGGAATCCCGTGAGGCCCTCAACTTCACCCTGCCGCCCACCGTGGTGGCACTGGTGCTGAACCTGCTTGCCTTCATCGTGAACATCATCAACCCCGGTGCCGGCACGCCGTTTTCACTGCTGGCGCTGCTCATCTGGGTGTTCCTCACGGTGTGGTCCGTCATTGCCGCCGTCCAGGTCAACAAGGGCAACCCCTACCGCTACCGCTGGAACCTGCGCCTGGTCAAGTAGTTCGGAGCGGCCGCCCGCCCGGGATTGAGTGCAGGCGCCGGAGCCGAAGCGGGTGGCGCCGGCCCGCCATTTTTCCGGCGACTATCCGACGCGTCGGCCGCGGGCGGCCATTTCTCTACCTTTACCTCGCCTACAAAAAATGCCGGCTCCGGCGCCGATACCGGATCAGAACCCGCCCCGTCAGTCCAGGAGGGCCCGCGTTACTGCGTCGCCGAGGAGGCGCCCCTTGAGGGTCAGCACCAGGGTGCCGTGGAAGGCCTTGGCCGGGTCCACCAGTTCGCCCGCAATGAGCCCGGCCACGGCCTTGCGTGCGGCGGGGCCAAGCGTGTCCAGGGGCAGGCCCTCTGACAACCTGGAGGTCAGCATGATGCGCTCCATGGCCCGGGTGGCGCCGTCGAGGGTTTCCCGCCCGGCCGCCGGCGATTCGCCATTCTCCAGCCGGTTGGCGTAGGCGGTGGGGTGCTTGACGTTCCACCAGCGAACGCCGCCCACGTGCGAGTGCGCGCCGGGGCCGATCCCCCACCAGTCATCGCCGCGCCAGTAGGCAAGGTTGTGCCGGCAGGCGTCATCCGGCGTCCGTGCCCAATTGCTGACCTCATACCAGGACAGGCCCGCTTCCTGGAACAGGGCATCGGCAAGTTCGTACTTGGCCGCGTGGTCGTCGTCGTCGATGTTGGGGACCTGGCCGCGGCGGATCTGCGCAGCGAGCTTGGTGCCCTCCTCCACGATCAGGGAGTACGCGGAAACATGGTCCGGCCCATAGGAAAGCGCCGTCCGCATGGACGTCTCCCAGTCAGCCATGGACTCCCCGGGAGTGCCATAGATCAGGTCCAGGCTCACCTGCAGCCCGGCCTCGCGCGCCCACTCCACGGCCTGCGGCACGCGCTCCGGGCTGTGGGTGCGGTCCAGGACCTTCAGGACATGGGGCACGGCGGACTGCATGCCGAAGGACACGCGCGTGAACCCTCCGCGGGCCAGCTCCTGCAGGGACTCCCGGGTGACCGAGTCCGGGTTGGCCTCCGTCGTGACCTCGGCGCCTTCCTCCAGGCCCCAGTGCTCGACGGCGGCGCCCAGGATCGCAGTCAGGTCGCCTGGTGCGAGCAGGGTGGGCGTGCCGCCGCCGAAGAACACCGTGCTGAGTTTGCGTTCCGGCAGGCCGGATGCGGCCAGCGCGCGGGCGGCAAATTCGACCTCGCGCACGGCCGTTTGGGCGTAGGCATCCTGGGAGGCGCCCCCGCCCAGCTCCGTGGCGGTGTAGGTGTTGAAGTCGCAGTAGCCGCAGCGCACGGCGCAAAACGGGATGTGCGCGTAAAGGCTGAACTTGCGCCCAGCCGCGCCGACGGCAGCCTGCGCGGGCAGGATGCCGTCGGCCGGGGCCGGATCGCCCAAGGGCAGTGCACTGGGTGTCACTTCTTGGACTTGTCCTTCGAGGATTCGCCGGTGGTCAGGGCGGCAATGAACGCCTCCTGGGGAACCTCCACGCGGCCCACCATCTTCATGCGCTTCTTGCCTTCCTTCTGCTTTTCCAGCAGCTTGCGCTTGCGGGAGATGTCGCCGCCGTAGCACTTGGCAAGGACGTCCTTGCGGATGGCGCGGATGCTTTCACGGGCAATGATGCGTGCACCGATGGCGGCCTGGATGGGCACCTCGAACTGCTGGCGGGGAATGAGTTCGCGCAGCTTGCCGGTCATCATGACGCCGTAGGCGTAGGCCTTGTCGCGGTGTGTGATGGCGCTGAACGCATCAACCTGCTCACCCTGGAGCAGGATGTCGACCTTGACAAGGTCCGCGACCTGGTCGCCGTCGGCCTTCCAGTCAAGGGATCCATAGCCGCGCGTCTTGGATTTGAGGATGTCGAAGAAGTCGAACACGATCTCGGCCAGCGGCAGGCGGTAGCGGATCTCCACCCTGTCCTCCGAAAGGTAGTCCATGCCGCCGAGGATGCCGCGGCGGCTCTGGCACAGCTCCATGATGGCGCCGACAAACTCATTCGGGGCCAGGATGGTCGCCGCCACCATGGGCTCGCGAACCTCGGCGATCTTCCCTGACGGGTACTCGCTGGGGTTCGTGACGTGGATGACCTTCTTGTCCTCCAGCGTCACCTGGTACTCCACATTGGGCGCCGTGGAAATCAGGTCCAGGTTGTGTTCACGCTCCAGTCGCTCCCGGGTGATTTCCAGGTGCAGCAGGCCCAGGAAGCCGACGCGGAATCCGAACCCGAGGGCTGCTGACGTTTCAGGCTCGTAAATGAGCGCGGCATCGTTGAGCATGAGCTTTTCGAGGGCGTCACGCAGCACCGGGTAGTCAGTGCCGTCCATGGGGTACAGGCCGGAGAACACCATGGGCTTGGCATCCTGGTAGCCGCCCAGCGACTCTGTGGCCGGCTTGTTGAACGTGGTGACGGTGTCCCCCACCTTGGACTGGCGCACGTCCTTCACGCCGGTGATGAGGTAGCCGACCTCGCCCACGCCGAGCCCCTTGGAAGGGGTGGGCTCAGGGGAACTGACGCCGATTTCAAGGAGTTCGTGGGTGGCCCGCGTGGACATCATCTGGATTTTTTCGCGGGGGCTCAGGCTGCCGTCAATCACGCGGACGTAGGTGACCACGCCGCGGTAGGTGTCATAGACGGAGTCGAAGATCATGGCCCGGGCCGGTCCGTTGGCGTCGCCGACAGGCGGCGGCAGCTCGCGGACAATCTGGTCCAGCAGCGCCTCAACGCCCATGCCCGTCTTGCCGGAAACCTGCAGCACGTCCTCCGGCTTGCCGCCAATGAGGTTTGCCAGCTCCAGTGCGTACTTCTCTGGCTGGGCCGCCGGGAGGTCAATCTTGTTCAGCACCGGGATGATGGTCAGGTTGTTTTCCATGGCCAGGTAAAGGTTGGCGAGGGTCTGCGCCTCGATGCCCTGGGCGGCGTCAACCAGCAGGATGGCGCCTTCACAGGCCGCCAGCGACCGGGAGACTTCATAGGTGAAGTCGACGTGTCCCGGGGTGTCGATCATGTTCAGGCAGTACGCGGTGCCGTCCACTTCCCACGGGATGCGCACCGCCTGGGACTTGATGGTGATGCCGCGCTCACGTTCAATGTCCATGCGGTCCAGGTATTGCGCCTTCATGTCACGCTGCTGGACCACGCCCGTAAGCTGGAGCATCCGGTCGGCCAGGGTGGATTTCCCGTGGTCGATGTGCGCGATGATGCAGAAGTTCCTGATGATCGCCGGATCGGTCGCGGCGGGCACCGGGGCAGTGCGGGCCATGGGTGACACTAGGGTTCCTTACTGTTGCATGGACGCCCGGACACGGCTCAGACGCCGGTGCCGTGCAGGGGTTGTGGCCGTGCGCTGCACGCCGGACACTGATTGCCTTCAAGTCTCCCACGTATTGGGCGCCCGGGCGGAACCGGCGGGCGGAAATCCGGCCCGGTTCCCGAGCCGGCGGCGAACATTTCGGTAGGGTGGTGGCCATGGCATCAACCTCCGAACGCATTATCGGCATCCTCCGCAGCCTGGCCGGTGCCTTCTTCAAGCCGGAAAGCCGGCCGGGGCGTCCCGGCCGGCGCCCCGGCCCAACCGCACCGGCCCGCCCAGGGAGGGGCCCGGCGTCGTCCGCAACAGGACTGTCCTCCCCCTACCCCGGCGACTTCACCGGCACGTCCCGGATTGACTACTCCCCCATGCCCAACGGCCGCCCGGACCCCGGTGAGATTGTCTGGACCTGGGTGCCCTTTGAAGAGGACTACAGCCAGGGCAAGGACCGCCCCGTGCTGGTGGTGGGCCGGAACGGAAAGCGGCTGTTGGCTGTCATGCTGACCAGCAAGGACCACACCGGGGACCACCGCGGCGACAACGATTATGTTGACATCGGCACTGGCGCCTGGGACCGGCAGGGCCGGCCCAGCGAGGCCAAGCTGGACCGGATCCTGCAAGTCAATGAGGCGGACATGCGCCGGGAAGGCGCCGTCCTGGACCGGCAGCGCTTTGGCACGGTGGCCGAAGGGCTGCGGAAACGCCACGGCTGGACGTAACCGCCACCCGCGCCGTCTGATAAACTTTTTGATTGTGTGTACCCGTGCAGGTCGGCGGGTGCAACAGCTTGGCCTGACGTTCACCATAATTCGAGCATCCCCACGCCGCTGTCAATGGCCAAGCTACGCCCTCTACGACCGTATTTTCGTACCAAAAGAGAGTTATACAACGTGGCTAATATCAAGTCCCAGAAGAAGCGCATCCTCACCAACGAGAAGGCGCGTCAGCGCAACCTCTCCGTGCGGTCGGGCGTCAAGACGGCCATCCGTGCAGTAAACACGGCCGTTGAGAAGGCCGACAAGGATGCAGCTGCGGCTGCCCTGGTGAATGCAAACCGCAAGCTGGACAAGGCTGTCAGCAAGGGCGTGCTGCACGCCAACAACGCTGCCAACCGCAAGTCGGCCATCTCCAAGAAGGTTAACGCCCTCTAAGGGAAGCTGATCTGCTTCGCAACTCAAAAGCGAGGGCCCCGCCGGCTGGCGGGGCCCTCGCTTTTTTCGTGAAGGCTAGCGCCGTGCGGCCGTCGCGATCAGGGTCACGGCGCGTTCGACGGCGTACACAGGGTCCTTTGCCGCACCCTTGACCTGCGCGTCCGTCTCGGCCAGCACCTGGATGGCGGCCACCAGGCCGTCGCCCGTCCAGTGCCCGGCATCACGGCGGGCACTGTCCACCTGCCACGGCGACATGCCGAGATCCCGGGCCAGCTGGGCGGAACTGCCCCGGGCTGAAAACACCTTGGCCACCTGCCGGACCTTCATGGCCAGGGCGGCCACCAGGGGCACAGGGTCGACTCCGGTGGCCAAGGCATGGCGCAACGTCGACAGGGCCAGGGGCGCATTGCCGGCCAATGCGGCGTCCGCCACCCTGAAGGCCGTGGCCTCCACCCTCCCGCCGTAGTACTTGTCCACCTCCTCGGTGCCGACAGTCCCCTCGGTGTCCGAAATGAGCTGCTGGCACGCCGCCGCCAGCTCGGAGAGGTTGGCACCGACCGCCGCCACCAGGGCGCGCACGCCCGGCGAGTCAATCCGGCGCCTCGCCCGCTGGAACTCGGCACTGACAAACGCGGCCTTGTCCTGGTCCTTTTTCAGCGCCTGGCAGTCAATCCGCGGAACACCGGCGGCCTTGAGTGCGTCCAACAGCTTCTTGCCCCGTGTCCCCCCGCTGTGCCACAGGGCCACCGTGACGTCCGGGGCCGGATCCGCCAGGTAGGCGAGGGTGTCCGCCAGGAAGTCGTCATTCATGGCTGACAGCCCGGAGATCTCCACGAGCTTTGGCTCGGAAAACAGGGACGGGCTTGCCGTCATGGACAGCTTGCCCGGCGGGTATTGCGCCGCATCCAGGGCGGTGACTTCAAGTTCGGGGTTGGCCGCCCGCAGTTTCGCGCGCAATTGTTCCAGGACCCTGCCGGCAATAAAGTCCTCGGGCCCGTACATCAGCACGATTGGTGCCAGCGGCACGTCACGCCAGTCTGCCGTCGGGACTGCCGCACCGCCGCGCGGGGCCGGGCTCACAGTGCCATCCCGATCCGTGCCAGCGGGGGAAGGATTGCATTGGCTGATCCCGGGGAGGTTGTATTCACGGGATCAACTGTGCCACTTCGCCCGGGGATTCCCAAGCCGCTCATCCGCCTTCCACCGCCGCTGTCCACAGGGCGGCGGCCAGGGCTGCGGCCGCCGTCAGCGGGCCGAATCCGATCAGAATCCGCCACCGGGGCGGAACAGCACGCTGCATGGACTTCAGCGCGGCCGCAAGCCGCTGCCGCTCCACCAGGGCCACGAGGGTGCCCAGGACCGCCACATTCAGCACCGCCATCAGGACCAAGCCGGCCGCGCCGCCGGGCCACGGCAGGCTCGCCGCGGGCAAGGCTGCCATCCAGCGGGCGACGGCGGCCACCCACCACGAACCCGCACCGGCCACCACCGAACACGCATCAGCCAGTGCCGGCACGACAGGCGCCAGCACCATCGCGACGGTGCCCGCCATGGTCACGAGCGCAACAACGGGCGCCGCGGCCATGTTGGCGGGCACGGTGTACAGCAGCAGCCGCGGCTGGAGCAGGACGATCACGGGCGCACAAAACAACTGGGCGGCCAGCGGAATCGCCACAGCCTGCGCCACGACGGCTGGGAGCCAGGCTCCCAGCCAGGTGGCGCACCGCCGCCCCACCAGGTGGAGGCCCAATGTCGCCAGCACCGACAGGATGAAGGCGTAGTCCAGGGACAGCCAGGGGTCCGCCACCAACAGCACCAGGATGCTCACGGACAGCAGTGTCCCTGCCCGCCTGGGGCGCCCGCCGACCATCGCCAGGCACCCGACAGCCCCCATGACGGCCGCCCGCAGCACGCTCGGGTCGGGGCCCACCACCGCTACAAAGCCTGCCAGGCCAAGGACAGCTGCGGCACTGGAGGGAAAGGCGGGAAGGTGGACGGTGCGCAGGGCCAGCATGAGCATGGTCAGGACCAGGGTGCAGTTGGATCCGCTGACGGCCGTCAGGTGGGTCAGGCCCACTGTCTTCATCGATTCTCCCAGGGCGGGTTCCTGGCCGCTGCGGTCCCCCATGACCATTCCCGGAAGCAGCCCCGCGGCGTCCTGTGACAGCCGGCCCCACGCCCGTTGTGCCGAGGCAGCCAGGGACGCCCCAAAGTGGGGTCCGGCACCGCCGGGGCGAACGTCCAGCGGCGGCGTGGCGGGCCTGAGAATCCCGGCCATGGAGTCCTGCAAGGCGCCCGGAGCGACGGTGCCCGCCGTGTGGACGGTGGCCCCCTGCGGCAGCCGCGACCATTCCTGCCCGGCAATGACCCGCACCGGCAGGTTTCCCGTCAGCAGGCTCCCTCCCCCGGTGGCCTGGTGGATGACGGCGTCAAAGATGACCTTGTGGGGTCCGTACGCAGATTCAAGGGGTCTTGGCGCCGAGGAGATTTCCATCTCGACGGTCAGTTCCATCCCCCGGGCCACCGCCACCGCCAAAGGGGAATGCTGTCTGTCATATTGGCGCAGCGCGACACCGGCCAGGAGCGTTCCGAGGCACGCTGCGGCCGCCATCAGGGCAAGGGCGGCCGCCCCGGCGCGCCGGCGTTTCACCATCCGCACCGCCGTGGCGGCCACCACGAGGGCGGAGCCGGCGGCCCCTGCGCCAGAGAACGACCACGGCAGGCCGATCGCGGCGATGGCCCCTCCCCACGTTGCCGCAACGGCGGGGACCAGGCGCAGGTCGGGACGCCGGGGCGGACCCTCGGCGGCAGCGTGTCCGGCCTCCTTGGCCCAGGCGGCGACCGCCACGGCCACCCGTGCCCTGGCCTCCCGCAGCCGGTTGAGGATGGCAGGCGGAATGACTCCGTTGTGCCTCTGGCGCAGATTCCCCGTTGGCGGTTCCGGTTCCTCTCCCGCGCCTTCCTTCCGCCCACCCTCCACTGCTGCCCTGGAGTAGCGCGCCCACCGGGAGTCGGGGGCCCTCATCCGACAGTCACCAGCGGGCGCAGCGTGGCCAGCATTTTCGGGCCAATGCCGGACACCGAGCCAAGTTCGTCCACCGACTTGAAGGGGCCGTGGTCCGCCCGCCACTGCACAATCCGCTCCGACATGACAGGCCCCACCCCGGGCAGGGCATCAAGTTCCGCGGCGGTGGCGGAGTTCAGCGGCACCAGCCCGGCCGCGGCCCCGCCCGGACCGGCGGCGCTCCCGCCCGGACTACCGCCTGCGCCACCTGCTGCCCCTGTGCCGGCGCCAGTTCCTCCCCCGGCGCCCGGTACGCCCCCGGCGGCGGCCTGTTCAACCGTGGGCACCAGGATTTGGGTGCCGTCCACGACCATTGCGGCCAGGTTGACGGCCGCCAGCTGGGCGCCGGGCAGCGCCCCTCCCGCCGCGTCAATGGCCTGGAAGACACGGCTGCCCGCGGGCAGGACAACGATCCCGGGCTTTTTCACGGCGCCCACCACGTGGATGGTCGCCGTGCCTGCCCCGTTCCCCCCACCGGCTCCGCCCGGCTTGCCGGGAGGTGCGGCACCCGAGGACGGGCCCGTGGCGGCGCCTGGGGGCGCCGGGCCGCCCGCCGCTGTGCCGGGTGCCGCCGTCGAACCTGGCAGCGGCGGCACCGCAACCTTGGCAGGACCGCCGGAAGCGAGCTTGGCCGACGCGCCGCTGACCCCGGCCTGTTGCATCCAGAGCACGGCAACCACGGCCGCTGCCATCGCCAGCAGCACCACAACCGCGCGGGCGGAAATGATCCAGCGCGGCCCCCGGGGTGCGCGGGTGCCCCGGCCCTGGCCGCCGGTCCGCCCGGCGGCAGGCGTCCATGCGGAACCACCGCCTTCGGCTCTCATACCCACACTGTAGGTGGCCGCACGGAGGGGAACGGGGGCTCCCGGGCCGGCTGTTGACGGCTAGCTGCCGGGCTGCACCTGTGGAGGGCCCATTTCACCGGAAACGACCACCACCAGGGCGCCCAGCCCTGCGTGGGCGGCCAGCACGGCGGGCAGCCGCGTCAGCACGGGTGCGGCAAGGCCGGGACGTTCGGCCTGCAGTGACTCCCCCAAGGCGCGAGCCTGGTCCTCGTTGCCAAAATGGTGCAGCCCCACCCGCGCGGTGCCCGGAGCCCTGGCGGCAAGGTCGTCAAGGGTGAGCCGTTCCAGCCGGGCCACCGCCTTGCCGGCGGACCTGACCTTTTCCAGCGGGACCACGGCGCCATCCCGAATTCCCAGCAGTGGCTTGATGTCCAGCACGGTGCCCACCCACGATGATGCCAGGCTGATGCGCCCGCCCCGCCTCAGCTGTTCCAGGCTGGGCACGTAAAAGTACACGGCGGCCGTGGCGATGGCTTCCTGGGCGGCTGCCATGACCTGGTCGACGGCGGCCCCCGCGGCGGCTGCGGCCACGGCGGCCTGCACGCCCACGCCCTGTGCCAGGCCCACGGTGGCCGAGTCCAGGACCATGACGGGGATCCCGGACCTGTCCGCGGCCAGCTGTGCCGCGTCCAGGGTTCCGGAGAGCTTGCCGGAAATGTGGATGGACAGCACGGCGTCAAAGCCCGCGTCGACGGCGCCCTGGTAGGCCTTGTCGAACTGGCCGGGCGAGGGCCGTGAGGTGCTCACCGCGGTGCCCGACGCCAGGGCGAGCGACATGGCGGCCTCCAGCTCGGAGTCGTCGTCGGAAAAGACGTTGGCCCCGATGATGACAGGCATGGGGACCACGGTGAGCCGGCCCCCGCCGCCGTGGAGTTCCACCCAGTCGTGCGGCAGTGCTGACGCCGAGTCGGTGACAACGGCCACGCGGACGCGTGGGCCGGCCCGTCCCGGAACAGCGGGCTTGGGGCGCAGCCGGGCGGCCTGGCTGCGCAGCCAGCCGCCACCGGCCACCTTGTCAGTGCTCATTTTCCCCTCCCGGGCGGACGCCTACGCGGGAACGATGTTGACCAGCTTGGGCGCCCGGACAATGACCGTCCGGATCCCCCGCCCGTCAAGGGCCTTTTGCACGGTCGCGGAGGCCAGGGCCAGTTCGCGCAACTCTTCCTCGCTGATGTCCGGGGACACCTCGAGGCGGTCGCGGACCTTGCCCTGGATCTGCACGATGGCCGTGATGCTCTGCTGGACCAGCAGGGACTCGTCGACCTGCGGGAAGCCTGCATTCGCCACGGAGGCCGGGTGGCCCAGCACGTTCCACATGTCCTCGGCCGTGTAGGGGGCGAAGAGGCTCAGCAGGATCGCCACGGCCTCGGCGGCCTCACGGACGGCCGGATCGGCGGGCCCGGATCCGGAGTCGATGACCTTGCGGGTGGCATTGACCAGCTCCATGAGCTTGGCCACCACCACGTTGAACTTGTGGCCTTCCAGCAGGGCCTTGGCCTCATGGATGGTGCGGTGCGTCAGTGACCGCAGGGCGGCATCCCCCGTGGACGGGTCCGTTCCGGTGGCACTGGCCACGCTGTGGGCCAGGCGCCAGGCGCGCGCCAGGAACTTTGCCGAGCCCGACGGCGACACGTCGGCCCAGTCGACGTCGTCCTCCGGGGGCCCGGCAAAGACCATGGTGAGCCGGACGGCGTCGACCCCGTAGCGGTCCAGCTGCTGGCCCAGGTCCACACCGTTGCCCAGCGACTTGCTCATGGCCTTGCCGCCATTGAGCACCTGGCCTTGGTTCAACAGGCGGCTGAACGGCTCGGTGGCCTCCAGCATGCCCATGTCGTGGATGACCTTGGTGAAGAAGCGGGCGTAGAGCAGGTGCAGGATGGCGTGCTCCACGCCGCCCACGTATTGGCCCACCGGCATCCAGTCGTTGACTTTGGCCGGGTCGAAGGGGCCATCCGTGTACTGCGGGGAGACGAAGCGCAGGAAGTACCAGGACGAATCCACAAACGTGTCCATGGTGTCGGTGTCGCGCTTGGCCGCGCCGCCGCACCGGGGGCAGCTCACGTTGACCCACTCTGCTGCTGCGGCCAGCGGCGAGGTGCCCTTCGGCGCCAGGGACTCGCCGCGCAGGTTGTCCGGCAGGCGCACGGGCAGCTGGTCATCCGGCACCGGCACCTCGCCGCAGTCGGGGCAGTGGATGATGGGGATGGGGGTGCCCCAGAAGCGCTGGCGGGAGAGCAGCCAGTCGCGGAGGCGGAAGTTGACGAATTTTTCGCCCGTGCCCAGCTTCTCCAGGATGGCGATGGCGGCCGGAATGGCTTCGGCCTTGGACAGGCCGTTGAGCTCGCCGGAGTTGATCAGGGTGCCCTCGCCGGTGGTGGCGGTGCCGGTCGCGGCGGGGTCTTCCTCGCCGGTGTCCAGGACGGCGCGGACTGGCAGGCCGAAGGCCTTGGCGAAGTCGAGGTCGCGCTGGTCGTGGGCGGGCACGGCCATGATGGCGCCCGTGCCGTAGTCGGCCAGGACATAGTCGGCCGCCCAGACGGGCAGCAATTCGGAGGTTAGCGGGTTGATGGCGTAGCGGCCCGTGAAGACGCCCGTCTTGGTGCGTTCGGTGGACTGGCGCTCGATGTCGCTCAGGGCCTTGACCTGCTCGCGGTAGTCGCTGAGCGCCTCGGCGTGCTCGGCCGTCACCAGTTCCAGGGCCAGGGGGGCATCGGCGGCCACCACAAAGAACGTGGCCCCGTAGAGTGTGTCCGGACGGGTGGTGAAGACGGTCAGTTCCTGCTCGGGCTTCCCGGCGCCGGCAGCCTCAATCACAAACCGCACGTGGGCGCCCTCGGAGCGGCCGATCCAGTTTTTCTGCATGGCCAGCACGCGGTCCGGCCAGTTGCCTTTGAGCGCGTCCATGTCATCGAGCAGGCGGTCCGCATAGTCGGTGATCTTGAAGTACCACTGGTTCAGCGACTTCTTCGTCACAATGGTTCCGCAGCGTTCGCAGGCGCCGTTGACCACCTGTTCGTTTGCGAGCACCGTCTGGTCCTTGGGGCACCAGTTGACGGGGGAATCCTTGCGGTAGGCCAGGCCGCGCTGGTAGAAGCGCGTGAACAGCCACTGCGTCCAGCGGTAGTACTCGGGGTCTGAGGTCTGCAGCCGGCGGGACCAGTCCACGGAAATGGCGTAGCGCTTGAAGGACTCCGCCTGGGTGTCTATGTTTGCGTAGGTCCACTCGCTGGGGTGGGCGTTGCGCTTGATGGCGGCGTTTTCCGCCGGCAGGCCAAAAGAGTCCCAGCCGATCGGGTGCAGTACGTCAAAGCCGAGCTGGCGCCAGTACCGGGAGACCACGTCGCCCATGGCAAACGCCTCCGCGTGGCCCATGTGGAGGTCGCCGGAGGGGTATGGGAACATGTCCAGGACGTAGCGGCGTTCCTTGGAGCCGTCGTCGAGCGGGGTGAAGACCTTCAATTCCTCCCAGACGGCCGGCCACTTGGCCTCCATCGCGGCGAAACTGTAGACGCCCTCTTCGCTGTTCTCTTCCGTCTGGGACTGCACGCTCACGTACCCTGCCTTTTCATTCATCAATGGCTTCCTGCACTGCCCTGCCCTGCCCTTTACACACAAAAGCCCCTCGACATGGCAAGGGGCGGCCGCTTCGGTGGTTGCGGCTAGGTAAGGAGGAGGAAGTTGTGCATTCCTTTACTTTAGCGCACTTGAAGAACGACGGCGGGGGCCCGCCTTCCCAGGGAAGGCGGGCCCCCGCCGGGGTGCTTCGGGCGGTGCCCGGACCCGGTCGCTACTTCACGTCTTCGTCAACCCAGTCCATGGACTTGGTGACTGCCTTCTTCCACAGGCGCATCTGGCGGTCGCGCTCGGCGGCATCCATTTGCGGGACCCAGCGCTTGTCCTCCGACCAGTTGCTGGAGAGCTCGCCCAGGTCATTCCAGAAACCGACAGCCAGGCCGGCCGCGTAGGCCGCCCCAAGCGCCGTGGTCTCGGTGACCTTCGGGCGGATCACCGGCACGCCGAGGATGTCCGCCTGGAACTGCATGAGGGCGTCGTTGGCAACCATGCCGCCGTCGACCTTCAGTTCCGTCAGGTCCACTCCCGAGTCGGCGTTGACGGCGTCGAGCACCTCGCGGGTCTGGAACGCGGTGGCCTCCAGCGCCGCCCGGGCGATGTGGTTCTTGTTGACAAAGCGGGTCAGGCCCACAATGGCGCCGCGGGCGTCCGCGCGCCAATACGGCGCGAACAGGCCGGAGAACGCGGGGACGATGTAGACGCCACCATTGTCCTCGACAGCGGCCGCCAGTTCCTCCACCTCCGGCGCCGTCTTGATCATGCCGATGTTGTCGCGCAGCCACTGGATGAGCGAGCCGGTGACGGCGATGGAGCCCTCCAGCGCGTAGTGCGGCTTGGCGTCGCCAAGCTTGTAGCCCAGCGTGGTCAGCAGGCCGTTCTTCGAGTGGACGATTTCCTCGCCCGTGTTGAAGATCAGGAAGCAGCCGGTGCCGTAGGTGTTCTTGGCCTCGCCGGTGCCAAAGGCAGCCTGCCCGAACGTGGCGGCCTGCTGGTCGCCCAGGATGCCGGCCACGGGGACCTCGCGCAGCAGCTGGCTGCCGTGGACCGTGCCGTAAACCTCGGAAGAGGACTTGATGGCAGGCATCATGGACTTCGGCACGCCGAAGACTGCAAGGATGTCATCGTCCCACTGGAGGGTTTCCAGGTCCATGAACATGGTGCGCGAGGCGTTGGTGACATCGGTGATGTGCACACCGCCGTCCACGCCGCCGGTCAGGTTCCAGGTCACCCAGCTGTCGGTGTTGCCAAAGAGCAGGTCCCCGGCCTCCGCCTTGGCGCGGGCGCCGTCAACGTTGTCCAGGATCCACTTGATCTTGGTGCCGGAGAAGTAGGTGGCCAGCGGCAGGCCCACCTTGTCCTTAAAACGCTCCACGCCGCCGTCGGCCGCCAGCTCGTCAACGATGTCCTGGGTGCGGGTGTCCTGCCAGACAATGGCGTTGTACACCGGGACGCCGGTGGTCTTGTCCCAGACGACGGCGGTCTCGCGCTGGTTGGTGATGCCGACGCCGACGATGTCGTGGCGGGTGAGGTTTGCCTGCGCCAGTGCCGTGCCGATCACCTCACGGGTGTTGTTCCAGATTTCGGTGGCGTTGTGCTCCACCCAGCCTGCCTTGGGGAAGATCTGCTCGTGCTCAAGCTGGCCCGTGGAGACGATGTTGCCGTCGTGGTCGAACACGATGGCGCGACTGCTGGTGGTCCCCTGGTCAATGGCAATTACGTACTGAGACATCATTGTTCCTTTGTTTGTACAGCCTGCGGTTGGTACTTGGCTGCAACCGCGATTGCAACCGCTACTTCAAGGTCTACTTCAATCCCCTGCGTGCTACAAGGGCTACTTCACGAGCAGTGGCATCCAGTTGGCCATCAGCCCGCCCAGTGCGCCGCCGACGAGAGGTCCGACGATCGGAACCCACGAGTAGGCCCAGTCGCTGGAACCCTTGCCCTTGATGGGCAGCAGCGCGTGGGCAATGCGGGGGCCCAGGTCGCGGGCGGGGTTGATGGCGTAGCCGGTGGGCCCACCGAGGGAGGCGCCGATGCCTACAACCAGCAGGGCAACGGGCAGCGGGCCAAGCCCTGCGGCGCTCTTGCCGAACAGCAGGATGACGAAGACCAGCACAAAGGTGCCGATGATTTCCGTGGCCACATTCCAGCCGTAGCTGCGGATGGCCGGGCCGGTGGAGAACACGCCCAGCTTGGTTGCGGCGTCGGGCTCCTCGTCGAAGTGCTGCTTGTAGGCAACCCAGCAGAACACTGCGCCGAGGAAGGCACCCACCAGTTCACCGCTGATCGAGGTGAAGATGCTGGCGGCGTCCACGGGGACGCCCGGGGCAAATTCCTTGCCGCCGCTGAGCCAGACGCCCACGGTGACCGCCGGGTTAAGCTGTGCGCCGGATTTCGCGGCAACGAAAACGCCTGCCATGACGGCCAGGCCCCATCCCCAGTTGACGAGGTGGAACCCGCCGGCATTGCCCTTGGTGCCCTTCAATGCCACATTGGCGACCACGCCGCAACCGAGCAAGGTGAGCATCATGGTTCCCATCACCTCTGACAGGAACACTATTCCTAGAGACATCTTTGACTCCTTCTATATTTTGTTGTGTATGGCGGGCCGCTGCCGGCCCGCCGTTCTTGAACCCCGTTCCCCGAAGGGGCACTTAGGCAATCAAGCTTTGAACCTGAACTCCGTGGAAACGGTCCAGGACATCTTCGGCGTGGCGGATCTCCTGCTGCTGCTTCGCCTTGGACCAGCCCAGCGGCCCGGCGAGGGCAGCGGCAGTCTCGGCCAGCAACTCGGCGGTCACCAGGCCGCGGAAGGCAAGGGAGGTGCGGCGGATCAGCACGTCCACCAGGTGGCCGATCTGTTCGTGCTCCACCATGAACGCAATTTCGCGCGTGCTCAGCTCATGGGTCGATTCAAAGGGCACGTCCGCAGCCGCGCCCGCGGACAGGTAGGCGATGACCGTGTCCGCCCGGGTGCCGTAGCGCGTCAGCAGCACCCCGGCGCGGCTTGCGCTGATGGCGCCGGTGGCATGCGCGGCAATCCAGGCCTCGACGCCGGCGTCGGTGGCAGGGAAGCCGGCGCCCCCGCCAATGGCGAGCTTCGCCGTCGAGGTTTTCCTTTCGGCGCCCAGGATGGCGAGCACGTCATTGGCCAGGTGCTCGGACAGGGCGCGGAAGGTGGTCCACTTCCCGCCGACCAGGCTCAGCACGGGCACCGTGGCGCCTGCAACGGCCCGGTCGGAACGCTCGATCCGGTAGTCGCGGGAGACGAAGCCGGGGGCCGTTTCGTCATGTCGCGGCAGGGGGCGCACACCGGAGAAGGTGTACACGATTTCATTGCGCGTGACGGGGATTTCGGGGAACACGTGGCCGATGAGGTCGAAGAAGTAGTCGATCTCCTCCTCCGTGCACACGGCATCCTTGGCCATGTCGGCATTGACGTCGGTGGTGCCGACCAGCACGCGATCGCCCATGGGGTAGATCAGCACGATGCGCCCGTCGGTGTGCTCGAAAAAGATTTCCCGGCCGTTGCACGCGGCCAGCAGGCCTGGGTGGTCCAGGACGATGTGGGAGCCCTTGGTGCCGCCCATGAAACGGGTTTCGGCTCCCATGGCCGTGTTGGTCGCGTCCACCCAGGCGCCGGTGGTGTTGACGATGACATCTGCGGTGAACGTGAAGGACTCTCCGGTGAGCTGGTCGGTGAGTTCCACGCCGTCGGCCGTGACCGCCGTGGCGGCCAGGTAGTTGGTGGCGCGCGCACGCGCGGCGCCTGCTGCACCCCCGCCCGCCAGCCCGGCCTTTTCGCCGTCCTGGAGCACGTCAAGGGTGAGGCGTTCCGGGTTGTGCACTGACGCGTCGTAATAGGTGGCCGCGTACTTGATGCCGGGGTTCAGGGCGGGGAGCTCGGCCAGGGCCTTGCTGCGCCCCTTGAATTCATGGCGGGGAACAGTGCCGCCGTCGCGCGAGAAGGAATCGTACATGGTCAGCCCCGCCTTGATCAGGAAGGCCCCGCGCTCCTGGGGCTTGCCCTGCTTGTGGGTGAGGAAGCGCACCGGGGCCGCGAGGATGCCGGAGAACGTGCTGAAGATGGGGATGGTGGTCTTGAGTGGCTTGACGTAGTGCGGGGCGATCTTCAGGAGGCGGTTGCGCTCCACGACGGATTCCCGGACCAGGCGGAATTCACCGTTCTCCAGGTACCGGATGCCACCGTGGATCATGTGGGAAGAGGCGCCCGAGGCCCCCTGGCAGTAGTCGCCGCGCTCCACCAGCGCCACCTCGACCCCCTGCAGGGCCAGGTCGCGGAATGTCCCCACGCCGTTGATGCCGCCGCCGATGATGAGCACCTGCGCGTGGGGCCTGCTGCGCAGCGCCTCCACCTGGGGGCGTGTGACGGCCTCCCCCTTGTCCGCAGCTGCATTCTTGCCGGCATTGCCAAGGATTCCCACGTTGACCTCAATCGAGTCCCGTTTCTCTGCGCTCTGGGCGCCTGTTCCAACTATTGTTGGGGGAGGTGAAAAAAATAGTCAACCAGCATGCACAAACGTGCAGAAAGGTCGTGCGTCACATGCCCGCCAAGCGTTCAAAACAGTCGGATACCCTCCGTGCTGCACAAATGTACTATCTGCAGGACCAGACCATGGATGCCATTGCGCGCGAGCTGCGGACCTCCCGTTCCACCGTCTCCCGGCTGCTCTCAGCCGCACGGGACAGCGGCCTGGTGCAGGTCCAGATCAAGACCCCGGCGGACCTGGCGCCGGAATTGGAACGCGTCATCCGCCGGCGCTACAAGGTGGATGTGCACGTGGTGCCCGTGGCGGACACGCTCAATGAGATGGACGTGCTGGACCGCGTCAGCATGCAGGCGGCCCGCACCATCACCCCGCTGGTGGACTCCAACGCCGTCATCGGCGTGGCCTGGGGGTCCACGCTCAGTGCCGTCAGTCGCCACCTGACGCGCAAGACCACCCACGGCACAACCATTGTCCAGCTGAACGGGGCCGGCAACACCCAGACATCCGGCATTACCTACGCCTCCGAGATTATCCGCCGGTTTGGCACCGCCTATGGGGCCAAGGTGGAACAGTTCCCCGTGCCCGCGTTCTTTGACCGCGCCGAGACGAAGCGCCTCATGTGGGAGGAACGCAGCGTCCAGCGCATCCTGGAGTTGCAATCGCGCGTGACCATCGCCATCTTCGGTGTGGGCTCCATCGACGCCGAGGTGCCCAGCCACGTCTACACCGGCGGATACCTGGACTCCACCGACATAGACGACCTCGAGGCCAGCGGCGTGGCCGGGGACGTCGCCACAGTCTTCTTCCGCGACGACGGCAGCGACGAGGGCATCATGCTCAACGAACGCTCCAGCGGGCCCAGCCTGGCCAGCCTGCGCAAGATCCGCCGTCGAATCTGCGTGGTTTCCGGCGCCAAGAAAATCAAGGGACTGCGCGGCGCGCTCGCAGCCGGACTGGCCACCGAGCTGATCCTGGACGAAACCACCGCCCGTGAACTCGTGGAGCAGGAATCGGCGCAGTCGGACCCCATCTTTGGCTTCCTCAACAGCCTGGACGGCCTGTAGCGGGAGGCCGCCGGGCCGGCCGCACGGGGGACGGTCCCCGCGCGCGGGTTCCCCCCGGCCCGCGCCGCTCGTCTAGAGTCGTAGGTATGCACATGGCACCCAAAACCACCCTCAACAACGGCGTCACGATCGACCAGCTCGGCTACGGCGTGTACAAGGTCCCGGCGGAAGATTGCGCCAACCTTGTCTCCACGGCCATCGACGCCGGCTACCGCACCGTGGACACGGCCGCACTCTATGGCAACGAAGAGGGCGTGGGCAGGGCTGTCAACGCCGCCGTCATGGCAGGAACGCCGCGGGAGGACCTCTTTGTCACTTCCAAGGTCTGGAATGACCGCCACGGCTACGATTCCACCCTGGCCGCCTTCGGCGAGTCCATGTCCCGGCTGGGACTGGACTACATGGACATGTTCCTGATCCACTGGCCGTGCCCCGAACAGGACCTGTTCATCCCCACCTACAAGGCGCTGGAGACCCTCTACCAGGAGGGCCGGGTGCGGGCCATCGGCGTCAGCAACTTCGAACCCGACCACCTGCACCGCCTGCTGGACGCCACCAGCGTGGTCCCGGCGGTGAACCAGGTGGAACTCCACCCCTGGCTGCAGCAGCGCGAACTCCGTGCCCTCCATGCCGAACTGGGCATCACCACCCAGGCGTGGAGCCCGCTGGCCCGCGGACAGCTCCTGGAGGATCCCGTGCTCGCCGCCATGGCCGCCGGCCACGGGCGTTCGACGGCGCAGATCGTGCTGCGCTGGCACGTCCAGTCCGGGCACCTGGTCATTCCCAAGGCAAGCAGCCCGGCCCGGATTGCCGAGAACCTGCACGTTTTTGACTTTTCGCTCAGCGAGGCCGACATGGCCGCCATTGCAGCCCTGGACAGCGGGCGGCGCTCCGGCTCCGACCCCAACAACGTGAACTAGCCGCACATGGCCTTCCTGAAACCGCGCACCGCGCCCGCAGGCACGCCTGTCACCGTGGACCTGTCCGCCCGCGCCACGGAAAACACTGTGGACGTGGACGGAACCCAAGTGCACTACTGGGACTATGCGCCTCTCGTGTGGACTGCGGCCACACGCACCATCGTCATGGTGCACGGCTTCCGCGGAGACCACCACGGGCTGGAACGCGTGGTGGAACTGCTTCCCGACCACCGCGTCATCATGCCGGACCTCCCCGGCTTTGGCAGCTCCCCCGCCTTTGCACACGGTGAACACAGCGTGGCGGGCTACGGCGCATTCCTGGCGGGATTCCTGGACTCACTGGCCCTCGGCACCGGCACAGTGCTGCTGGGCCACTCCTTTGGCTCCATTGTGGCCGCACACTTTGCCGCCTCCCACCCGCACCGCGTGTTCCCCCTGGTCCTGGTCAACCCCATCGCCTCCCCCGCCCTGGAGGGGCCCAAGGGCATCATGACGAAACTGGCCATCTTCTATTACTGGGCCGCAGCGAGGTTGCCCCGCCCCCTCGGCAACGCCCTGCTGCGCAGCTGGCTCATTGTTCACGTCATGAGCATCACCATGGCCAAGACCCGGGACCCCCGGCTGCTGGCGTTCATCCACGGCCAGCACCACGCCTACTTCAGCGACTTTGCCGACCGCGACATGCTGCTGGAATCCTTCCGCGCCTCCGTGGGCGGCACGGTCCGGGAAGTTGCTGCGCAGCTGACCCTCCCGGTGCTGCTCATTGCTGGCGCCGAGGATGAAATCGCCACGCTCCCCACTCAGCACAAGCTTCTGGGGCTGCTGCCGGACGCAGAGCTGGTGGTGATCGACGACGTCGGCCACCTGATCCACTATGAAACCCCCGGGCCCGCGGCGCGGGCCATCAACAGCTTCCTGGAAAGGCACCCAGCCCCGTGACAGCCAGCAACGAACCCGGCCCGGCCGGAGGCCCGTCCCCGGCCGGCAGGCCCAAGATTGTCTTTGACGCCCGCTTTACCCGCCTGGACCACCACGACGGCATCAGCCGCTACGGCGCAAGCCTCATGGCCGCCGTCGCGCCTTTTGCCGACGTGACCATGCTCATTCATGACGAGCGCCAGCTGGCCCTGCTGCCGGAGCTGCCGTGGGTGAAGATCAATTCGCCGCTGTCGCCCATGGAGCTGTTTGTGGCGCGGCACGTGAACAAACTGGGCGCCGGGCTGGTGTTTTGCCCGATGCAGACCATGGGCAGCTGGGGCCGGAAGTACCCCCTGGTGCTGACCCTCCACGACCTCATCTACTATGAGCACCCGGCCCCTCCCGGCTTCCTGCCGGCGCCCGTGCGCGTGCTGTGGCGGCTGTACCACAAGGCGTACTGGCCGCAGCGGCTGCTGTTGAACCGTGCTGACGTGGTGGCAACCATCAGTGAGACCACGCTGGGGCTGATGAACAAGTTCCGGCTCACGCGCAAGCCCATCCGCATTGTCGGCAACGCCCCGCAAGGCAACCGCGTGCCCCGGGACCCTGCCGTTGTCCCGGACAAGTCCCTGGTCTACATGGGCTCGTTCATGCCGTACAAGAACGTTGAAACGCTCATTGCCGGCATGGCGGAACTGCCTGATTTCACCCTTCACCTGCTCAGCCGGATCACCCCGCAGCGCCGGGCCGAACTCTCAGCGCTGGTTCCCGCCGGTGCCGCCGTGGAATTCCACAATGGCGTTACGGATGCCGTATACGACGACATGCTGCTGCGCGCCACGGCCCTCGTCACGCTGTCCAAGGCGGAAGGCTACGGCCTCCCGCTGGTCGAGGCCATGGCACTCGGCACGCCCGTGGTGGTGGCCGACACGGACATTTTCCGCGAAGTGGGGGGAGCCGCCGCCCGTTACGTGCCGGCAGACTCGCCGACCGCATTTGCCGCCGCCGTGCGCGCCCTGGACGACCATGCCGCATGGCAGGAATGCTCGACGGCGTCGGTCGCCCAGGCGGGCACCTTCAGTTGGGAGGCCTCCGCCAAGGAGTTGCTCGCCATCGCCGGGGAGCTGCGGCCCGGGCACTGAGAACCGGGCACTGAGAAGCCGGCACTGAGAACGGGGCAGGGAACTTTAGATGACGTCAACGCCGTCGCAGCGGACCTGCACGGCGGATCCCACCTTGCGGGCGGCGTTGGCGGCCTTCAGGGCACGCATGGCACCCGTGACGGTGGCGGCCATGGCGTAGGGGAAGAAGACCAGAGTCCGGTAGTCGGGGGCGCTGTCCCCGTCAACGCCCGGGCGGGCACCGTAGGAGCCCGGCACCGGTGCCGGCCCCACTGTCCGTGCGGATTCCGGCAGGTCCAGGGCAGCCGCGAAGGCAACAACATCGGCTTCCGCCCCGGTCAGTGCCGCCACCCGCACGGCCGGGGGCAGCCCCAGCTCATGGCGCAGCCCGAACTCGCGCTCCGCGTAGCCGGCCGGATCCCACCGGACCAGTGCCTGCACCTCGATGGAGTCGTCCGCCGTGACAACCACTGTGCCGCCCTCCCTGGCCGGTCGCACCAGCGCCGCGGCATTCATCCAGCGCCGCAGGGTGTCTTCCCCCGAGCGCAGGGATTCGCGCCGGAGCATCGCGTCACCGTCCAGAAGCAGGGCTGCCGCGTAGCCCCTCGGGGCCACCGGTTCCGCGCCGACGGTGGCAACCACAATGGCCGGCCGGTCAGGGACAACGGCCTTGACGTGGTCACCGGCCGAGGAAATGACGGGAACCGACGGAAAGGCACGCCCCAGTTCCTCCGCAGTCCGCAGCGCACCCACGGCAGAGGCGCGCAAGGTGTGGTTCCCGCAGGTGGGGCAGCTGAAGGACGTTTCCGCCCGGCCGCACCAGCGGCATGTGACCAGCACCTGGCTGGAACCAGGTGCCCGGGACTGCATGAGCGGCCCCGTGCACTCCGTGCACCTGGCCGCCTCCCGGCAACGTTGGCAGGCAAGTGCGGGTGCGTAGCCCGTGCGGGCCACCTGGACCAGCACCGGCCCGGACTTGAGGGCGGCCCGGGCGCTTTCCCAGGCGCGGTGGGGCAGCCGCGCCAGCGATGCCAGCGGATCGCGCTCCTGTTCCCAGCTGTCAGCGGTGCTGACCACGCGGGCAGTCTCCGTCCGTGCCACGGGACGTTCAGCGACCAGGGACTGGGCCCACCCGGTGGCCACCAGCCGCTGGGACTCCATGCTGCGGCTGTGGCAGGCCATGAGCACGGCCGTGTCCTCCACCTCCGAGCGCAGCAGCAGGACGTCGCGGCTGTGCTGGTACGGCGTCCGGCGTTCAAGGTGGAGCTCGTCGCCGTCGTCCCAGCAGCACACCAGGCCCAGGTCGGTGACGGGGGCATAGGCGGCGGAACGGGTCCCGATGACTATCTTTACATCGCCGCTGAGCACGCGAAGAAAGTTGTCGTAGCGCAGGCTCGGGGCGTCGTCGGCCGTGAGCTTCACGAAACTGCCGGCCGGCAGCACAGAAGCACAGGCCTTCTCCAGCAGTTCCAGGTCGCGGAGGTCGGGCACCACCACAATGGCGCCGCGGCCGGACAGCTGGCAGTAGGCCGCGGCCTGGGCAAGCTGGTGGTGCCAGGAGGCAGGGCCGTACCCGGACAGCGACTGCAGCACCGCCTTGGGCGACGCCCCCATGGCCAGGCGGGTGAGAAAGTCCTCGGCATGTGCATAGCCGCGGAACAGGGAATGGCCCGGGTGCGCCGCCGGCGGGGGCGCCGGCACGGCACGTCCCCCCGGCACACCGGCGTCCAGGCCCTTGCCGGGCGCGGCCGGGGCGCCTGCAAGTGCGGCAGCGTCCGCGCGCTCCTGCAATTGTTTCAGATACCCCTTGTCCAGGCTGGCCACGCGGGGCGGCACTGCAACGCGCAGCACATCAGCCACCGTGCCGCTATAGCGGGCGGCCACCCGGCGGGCCAGTTCCAGCACCTGCGGGGCCAGCACGGGAACTGCCGAATAAACCCGGGACAGCGGCACCAGGCGCTCGGATTCCGAATGCTCAGCACGGCCAACCAGAAAGCCGTTGAGGTCCTGTCCGGAGAACTTGACCCGCACGCGCACACCCGGCTGCGCGTCTGCGTCCAGCTCTTTGGGGACGGAATAGTCAAAGACCCTGTCAAGGTGCGGCAGTGCTGAGTCAATCACCACCTGGGCCACGGGCAGCGCCGGTGCCAATTCCACGCCGCTGTGCGGGTCAGCCACCCGCTCGCGGCCCACAAAGCCGCTCAGGAGGGTCAGCTGGACGCCCGGTTCCTGGTGCGCTGCCATGGCGTCCTCCCTCCTGTAGCAACGGCGGGCAGCCACGGTGGCCGCAAGCCGGGGCGGTATTGCCCCTGAAACCAGCTAAGCACAGCCTGCCGACAAATTGCCGGCCGCTGTGCTTGGCTGTGGACAACCCGGGCCCAAATGCGCCCCGGGCGGGGCCTAGGCGTTGAAAAAGGCCTTCAGGGCATCCACACGGTCAAGGTTTTCCCACGTGAAGTCGGGGTCGTCACGGCCAAAGTGGCCGTGCGCGGCCGTCTTGGCGTAAATGGGGCGCTTGAGGTCCAGGTCCCGGATGATGGGGCGCGGGCGGAGGTCAAAGACGGACTCGATGGCCTGCTCAATCCGACGCGGGTCCACGGTCTCGGTGCCAAACGTCTCCACATAAATCCCCACGGGCCGCGCAACGCCGATGGCATAGCCCACCTGGACCTCGGCGCGGGACGCCAGCCCGGCCGCCACCACATTCTTGGCAACCCAGCGCATGGCGTAGGCGGCCGAGCGGTCCACCTTTGACGGGTCCTTGCCGGAGAACGCGCCGCCGCCATGGCGTGCCATGCCGCCGTAGGTGTCAACAATGATCTTCCGCCCGGTCAGCCCGGCATCGCCCACGGGACCACCCACCACAAAGGCGCCTGCGGGGTTCAGGTGGGCCTTCATGGCGGAAAGGTCCAGTCCGGAGGCGTCCATGACGGGCGCAATGACAAATTCCTGCAGGTCCGCACGGAGCCTGTCCAGAGAGGTGCCTTCGGCGTGCTGGCTGGAAATGACCACGGTGTCCACGGAGACGGGGACGTCGCCGTCGTACCCGATGGTCACCTGGGTCTTGCCGTCGGGGCGCAGGTAGGCCAGCTGCCCGGACTTGCGGACATCCGTCAAGCGCTCGGAGAGGCGGTGTGCCAGGAAAATGGGGGTGGGCATGTAGGACGCAGTCTCATTGCTGGCATAGCCAAACATCAGGCCCTGGTCGCCGGCGCCCTGGGCGTCGTCCTCATCCACCGCGGTGCCTTCACGCACCTCCAGGGAATTGAACACGCCGTCAAAGATGTCCTGTGACTGCTGGCCGATGGAGACTGAGACGCCGCAGCGGGCGCCGTCGAAACCGTTCGCGGAAGAGTCGTAACCGATGTCCAGGATGGTGTTGCGGACAATCTGCGGAATTTCCACATACGCGTTGGTGGTGACCTCGCCGGCCACGTGCACCAGGCCCGTGGTGGCCATGGTTTCCACAGCCACGCGGGAATCGGGGTCCTCGGCGAGCAGCGCGTCCAGGATGGCGTCGCTGATTTGGTCGCAGATCTTGTCCGGATGCCCCGCAGTCACTGACTCGGAGGTAAAAAGGCGCAGGGGGTTCGCTGTTGTCACTGATTCACTCTACTTGGTTCTGGTTCGTGCCCCGTTGGCAGGGGGCCTGGCTTGAAACACGCGTTCACACACGGCGGGCTAGGGGCTGCCGAGCCGCCCCGCTATGACACGCACGACGGCGTCCGCCACCTCGCGCTTGCTGCCGGCGGCCTGCACGGTGCCGGCACCGTCGAGGGCCAGGATTTCCACCCGGTTGCCGTCCTGGCCGAAGACCTTTTCGGTGCCCGACTCCCCCGGACCGACCTCGTTGACCACCAGGAGGTCACAGCCCTTGCGCTGCAGTTTTGCCTGCGCATAGCTGAGGGCGTCGGATTCAGAGTCGCCGGTTTCAGCGGCGAAGCCCACAATGAGCTGGGCGCGGTTTTGGGCGGCACGGTGCGCCACAATTTCCACCAGGATGTCCGGGTTGCGGACCAGCTTGATGACGGGATCCGCCACGTCGTCGCGCTTTTTGATCTTGCCGGTGGAAATGGTGGCCGGGCGGAAGTCGGCCACGGCGGCAGCCATGATGACGACGTCAGCCGTGGCGGCTGCGGCGAGGGTGGCCGAGCGCAGTTCCAGCGCCGTCTCGATGGACTGCGCCTTCACGCCGGCCGGGGCCGGGACGTCCATGTGGCCGTGAATGAAGGTGACCTCGGCACCGGCTGCGAGGGCGGATTCGGCCAGCGCCACGCCCTGCTTGCCGGAGGACTTGTTGCCCAGGAAGCGGACGGGGTCCAGCGGTTCACGCGTGCCGCCTGCCGTGATCACCACCTGACGGCCCACCAGCGGCCGGGCACCAGCCGGGGACCCGGCGTCGTGCGTGTTGGGGGCAGCCGGGCTGCCCACCAGCTCCATGGCTGCAGCCAGGATCACCTCGGGATCCGGCAGCCGGCCGGGGCCGGTGTCCGGGCCGGTGAGCCGTCCGACGGCGGGTTCCAGCACGTGCACCCCGCGCGAGCGGAGGGTGGCCACATTGGCCGCCGTGGCAGCGTGCCGCCACATTTCCGTATGCATGGCGGGGGCAAACAGCACCGGCCCGCGGGCCATCAGCAAGGTGGTGGTCAGGAGGTCGTTGGCCTGCCCGCCGGCGGCCCGGGCCAGGAGGTCGGCCGTGGCGGGGGCGACCACGATGAGGTCCGCTTCGTGTCCGATGCGCACATGGTTGACCTGGTCAACGGCATCGAATACGTCGTTGGTGACCGGCTGCCCGCTGAGTGCCTCCCACGTGGCCACGCCCACAAATTTCGTGGAAGCCTCCGTGGGGATGACAGTGACCCGGTGCCCGGCCTCGGTGAAAAGGCGCAGCAGCAGGGCCGACTTGTAGGCGGCGATTCCGCCGCCCACGCCCAGGACAATGTTCAGCACGGTCACCGGCTCGGCGCGGGGCGCTTAGGCGGTTTCGATCGGCGTGGAGACCAGCAGGCCCTCGTCGATTTCACGGTAGGCGATGGAAAGCGACTTTTCGTTGAGCTTCGTGTCCACCAGCGGGCCGACATACTCAAACAGGCCCTCGTGGAGCTGCGCGTAGTACGCGTTGATCTGCCGGGCGCGCTTGGCACCAAAGATGACCAGCCCGTACTTCGAGTCCGAACGCTCCAGCAGGGAGTCGATGGGCGGGTTGATGATGCCTTCGAGTTGTGTAGTCAATTGCTTCTCCAAAATATGTATGGGTGACGCCTGTTAGTCACGGTGGCTGGGGGTGAGGCCCATCAGGGTGACAAGCTCGGCTGCGGCGCGGCCTACCTCATCGTTGATGATGGTGTAGTCAAACTCCGGCTGGGCAGCAAGTTCCAGTTTAGCTGTTTCCAGGCGGCGGTGCTGTTCCTGGGCACTTTCCGTGCCGCGGCCCACCAGCCGGCGGACAAGTTCATGCCAGCTGGGCGGGGAAAGAAACACAAAGTCGGCCTCCGGCATGGCCTGTTTGACCTGGCGGGCGCCCTGGAGGTCGATCTCCAGGAGCACCGAACGGCCAGCCGCGACGGCGTCCTCGACGGTGCTGCGCAGCGTGCCGTAGCGGTTGACGCCGTGGACCACGGCCCACTCGAGCAGCTCGCCGGCCGCCACCAGGGCGTCGAATTCCTCGGCGGTCTTGAAAAAGTAGTGGACGCCTTCCACCTCGCCGGGCCGGGCCGGGCGCGTGGTCGCAGACACGGACAGCCACACCTGCGGGTAATTGTCACGGATGAAGGTGGACACCGTGCCCTTGCCGACGGCTGTGGGACCGGCCAGAACAGTCACACCGCTGCGGGCCTTGGTGCGGACGGTATTTTCCACCGGCAGGACGGGCCCGTTCAAGAGTCCTGTCCCAGGTACTCCACAAGGGTGCGGCGCTGGTGCACGCCCAGCCCCCTCACCCGGCGGGTTGGGGCTATCCCCAGCTCGCTCATAATCACTGTTGCACGTACCTTTCCAATGCCCGGTAGGGCTTCCAATAAATCGCTCACCTTGAGCCTGCCCAGTGCCGGTTCATGGGCTGCAGCGGCAATGACGGCCGCCACGCTCACCTTGCCGTTCTTCAGCTCCCGCTTTGTTTCCGAACGCCTGGTCCGGGCGGCCGCAGCTTTTTTCAGGGCAGCTGAGCGTTCCTGGTTTGAGAGCGATGGCAAACTCACAACTGGCTCCTCAAATGGCCACGGTACGGACAGCTTCAGCAAAAGCGGGTGTCTACTGAACCTATCCGCACCGGGCAGGCAAAATCAATCCGGCGGCACTACAGGCCTTGCAGGGCCTCCCGGGTGGCTGCCCGGAGCGCGGCAACATCCGGGCCGGCTGCCAGGATTCCGCGGCTGGAGGTGGCCAGCACGGACGGATAGGAAGCCCCAAAGGTGGCCCGCAGGTCCGCCCCGGTGGCACCCTGGGCGCCGAGTCCGGGTGCCAGGATGGGCCCGCGCACAGCCGACAGGTCAATGCCGAGGTCCGCCAGCGCCGAACCGACGGTGGCGCCGACCACCAGGCCCACCGAGCCCAGCACATCCCGGGCGTAGCGCTGGTTTTCGACGGCGGCCGCCCCGGCGATGCGCCGGGCCACGGACTCGCTGCCGCCCACATGCTGGACGGAGGCCCCCTCGGGGTTGGAGGTCAAGTCCAGGACGAACACCCCCCTGCCGTTCGCGGCTGCCAGGTCAAGCGCCGGGCGCAGCGATTCGAAACCCAGATACGGGCTCAGGGTCACGGCGTCCGCGGCAAGTGTGGAGCCGTCTCGAAGCCAGGCATCCGCGTAGCCGGCCATGGTGGAGCCAATGTCCCCGCGCTTCGCGTCTGCGATGGTCAGCACGCCGGCCTGCGCGGCGGCGGCCAGGAGTTCCTCCAGGGCGGCCATGCCGGCCGAGCCGTGCCGCTCATACAGGGCCACCTGCGGCTTGACGGCCGCGGCCAGCGGGGCCACCGCCTCCAGTGCCGCCAGGGAAAAGCTGCGCAGCCCGCCGGGAGTGTCGGGCAGGCCCCAGGCGGCCAGGAGGCCCGGGTGCGGGTCGATGCCCACGCACAAAGGCCCCTTGGCCTGCATGGCAGCCCACAGGCGCGCACCGAAGGGAGCGCGCCCGGCCCCGCCCTGTGTGGCCGGGGCTGCCGGGCCTGCCGCCGCGCCGGGCCCGTCCGGGCTAGGCATTCTGCGCCGCCAGGCCGGCCTGGAGCACCTGCGCATGCTCCTGCAGGCTGGTCACATCCCACTCATAGTGGCGCAGCGCCTCCATGGCCTGGACGGCCACGTTGAATTCGGCCACGGTGGTGATGCAGGGCTTGCCGTTGGAGACGGCGGCGGCACGGATCTCGTAACCGTCGCCGCGAGCCTGGCCGCCCGTGGGCGTGTTGAAGACCATGTCGATCTCACCGTTGTTGATGAGGTCCACCACGGTGCCCTCACCTTCCGCCGAACTGCCCTCGGCCACCTTGCGCACCGTGGTGGAGTTGATGCCGTTGCGGCGCAGCACATCCGCGGTGCCCCCCGTGGAGACAATTTCATAGCCCAGGTCCACGAGGCGCTTTACGGCCATGATGATGGAGCGCTTGTCGCGGTTCGCCACGGAGACAAACACCTTGCCCGAGACGGGCAGGGCGCCGTTGGCCGCGGCCTGGCTCTTAGCGAAGGCCGTGTCAAAGTGCTTGTCGATGCCCATGACCTCGCCCGTGGAGCGCATTTCCGGGCCCAGCAGGGAGTCGACAACGTGCCCCTCGGGGGTGCGGAAACGGCTGAACGGCATGACGGCCTCCTTCACAGCAACCGGTGCGCTGTCGGGGAGGTTTCCGCCGTCGCCCACTTCCGGCAGGATGTGGTGGACGCTGCGCAGGTGTGCAATGGACACCCCGGTGCCGATGAGTGCGGCGGCCTTGGCCAGCTGCACGCCGGTTGCCTTGGAGACAAACGGCACGGTGCGGGAGGCACGCGGATTGGCCTCCAGCACATAGAGCACGTCGGCGGCCAGGGCAAACTGGATGTTGATGAGGCCGCGCACGCCCACGCCTTCGGCAATGGCCCGGGTCGCCTTGCGGACCCGCTCCTGCACGTCCTTGCCCAGGGTGATGGGGGGAAGGACGCAGGCGGAGTCGCCGGAGTGGATGCCGGCCTCCTCAATGTGTTCCATGATGCCGCCGAGGTACATGTCCTTGCCGTCAAAGAGCGCGTCCACGTCGATTTCGATGGCGTCCTCGAGGAACCTGTCGATCAGCACGGGGTGGGCCTGCGTGATTTCAGTGGCGTTCTTGATGTACCGGGACAAATTGCTTTCGTCGTAGACGATCTCCATGCCGCGCCCGCCCAGCACATAGGAGGGCCGGACCAGGACGGGGTAGCCGATTTCGTCGGCGATCTTCTTGGCGTCGTTGAAGGAGACGGCCGTGCCATTCTTCGGCGCCAGGAGGCCGGCGTCATCCAGCACGCGGGAGAACATGCCGCGGTGTTCGGCCAGGTCGATCGCCTCCGGGGACGTGCCCAGGATCGGCACGCCGGCGTCGGCCAGTTCCTGTGCCAGCTTCAGCGGGGTCTGGCCGCCCAGCTGGACGAACACGCCCATGACGCCGCCGGTGCGTTCCTCGGCTGCGATGATTTCCAGCACGTCCTCAAGCGTCAGCGGCTCGAAGTACAGGCGCGTGGAGACGTCGTAGTCGGTGGAGACGGTTTCGGGGTTGCAGTTGACCATCACGGTCTCGTAGCCGGCCTTGCGCAGCGCCATGGAGGCGTGCACGCAGGAGTAGTCAAACTCAATGCCCTGGCCAATCCTGTTCGGGCCCGAACCCAGGATGATGATGGACGGCTTTTCGTGCAGCGCAATCTCATCCTCCTCATCGTAGGAGGAGTAGTGGTAGGGCGTGTAGGCGGCAAATTCGGCGGCACAGGTGTCCACCGTCTTGTACACGGGGCGGATGTCCAGGGCCTGCCGCACGCCGCGCACCACGGCCTCGGAGTTGTGGGTCAGGGAGCCGATCTGGGCGTCGGAGAAGCCGTGGCGCTTGGCCAGCTTCAGCATGTCCGGCGTCAGCGCGGTGGACTGGCGGATGGTCACGGCCACCTCATTCAGCAACACCAGCTGGTCCAGGAACCAGGGGTCGATCCCCGTCGCGGCGTACAGTTCCTCGATGGTGCCCCCGCCCAGCAGTGCGCGCTGGACCTGGGACAGACGTTCCGTCGTCGGGCGCTTGGCGGCTTCAATCAGGTCCGGGACGTCCAGGGCGTTCACGGAGCTGAAGTCCAGGCTGGAGCCCTTCTGCTCAAGGGAGCGCAGGGCCTTTTGCAGGGCCTCGGTGAAGTTGCGGCCAATGGCCATGGCCTCGCCCACGCTCTTCATGGTGGTGGTCAGGGTGGGGTCCGCGGCCGGGAACTTTTCAAAGGCAAAGCGCGGGACCTTGACCACCACGTAGTCAAGCGTGGGTTCGAAGGAGGCCGGCGTCTTCTGCGTGATGTCGTTGGGGATTTCATCCAGTGTGTAGCCCAGGGACAGCTTGGTGGCGATCTTGGCGATGGCAAAGCCGGTGGCCTTGGACGCCAGGGCGGATGACCGGGAGACGCGCGGGTTCATCTCAATGACGACGACGCGGCCCGTGTCCGGCTCGATGGCGAACTGGATGTTGCAGCCGCCGGTGTCCACGCCCACCTCGCGGATGACAGCGATGGAAATGTCGCGCAGGTTTTGGTATTCGCGGTCCGTCAGCGTCATGGCCGGGGCGACCGTTATCGAGTCGCCCGTGTGGACGCCCACCGGGTCAAAGTTTTCGATGGAGCAGACCACCACGACGTTGTCGTTCTTGTCGCGCATCATCTCCAGCTCGTATTCCTTCCAGCCGAGGATGCTCTCTTCGAGCAGCACCTCGGTGGTGGGGCTGTACTGCAGCCCCTGGCCCACAATGCGGTCCAGGTCCGACGGCGTGTAGGCCAGGCCGGAGCCCAGCCCGCCCATGGTGAAGGAGGGGCGGACCACCATGGGATAGCCCAGGTCCTCGGCGGCCTTGTGTGCTTCCTCCAGGGTGTGGATGATGTGGCTGCGGGCCGATTCGGCGCCGCAGCGCTCCACCACGCCCTTGAACTTTTCGCGGTCCTCGCCCAGTTCGATCGCGGCGATGTTGGCGCCGATCAGCTCGACGTTGTACTTGGCAAGCACGCCGGCCTTGTCGAGGGCAATGGCGGTGTTGAGGGCCGTCTGCCCGCCCAGGGTGGGCAGCACGGCGTCGGGCCGTTCCTTGGCAATGATTTTTTCCACCACCTCGGGGGTGATGGGTTCAACGTAGGTGGCGTCGGCGAACTCGGGGTCCGTCATGATGGTGGCCGGGTTGGAGTTGACCAGGATGACCCTCAGGCCCTCCTCCTTCAACACGCGCAGGGCCTGCGTGCCGGAGTAGTCAAACTCGGCGGCCTGGCCGATCACAATCGGGCCGGAACCAATGACCAGGACTGACTTCAGGTCTTCTCTCTTCGGCATTACTTGGATTCCTCGGTCTCGTTCTGGGTGGCTGCGGTGTTCTTCTTGTTCCGGCCCATCAGCGCGATGAACCGGTCAAACAGGTAGGCGGCGTCATGGGGGCCCGCCGCTGCCTCGGGGTGGTACTGGACGGAGAACGCCGGGATGTCCAGGCAGGAAAGTCCCTCCACCACCTGGTCGTTGAGGCTGATGTGGCTGACCTCGACGCGGCCAAACCGGTCCTCGGGGGCCCGGGTGGCCCCGTCCAGGGGTGCGTCGACTGCGAAGCCGTGGTTCTGGCTGGTGATCTCCACCTTGCCCGTGCTGCGGTCCATGACAGGCTGGTTCATGCCGCGGTGGCCGTAGCGCAGCTTGTAGGTGCCGAAGCCCAGGGCGCGGCCCAGGATCTGGTTGCCGAAGCAGATGCCGAAGTACGGAACTCCCGCTTCCAGGAAGCTGCGCACAAAGCCCACCTGCCGGTCCGCGGTGGCAGGGTCGCCGGGGCCGTTGGAGAGGAACACGCCGTCCGGGTTCAGTGACTGCGCTTCCTCGAAAGTGGTGGCGGCTGGCAGCACGTGCACGCGCACGCCGCGCTCTGCAAAGCGGTGCGGGGTCATCGACTTCATGCCCAGGTCCAGCGCCACAATGGTGAAGAGGGGCTCGCCTTCCCAGCCGTGCTCGGCGGGTTCCACGGCGTAGCGCTTGGCCACGCTGACCTCTTCCGCGAGTTGGAGGCCTTCCATGGAGGGCTGTGCGGCCACTTCGGCCAGCAGTTCCGCCTCAGGGCGGGACGCGCCGGCGCCGGAGAAGATGCCGGCCTTCATGGCGCCACGTTCGCGCAGGTGTCGGGTGATGGCGCGGGTGTCAACGCCCTGGATCCCCACGATGCCCTGGGCGCGGAGCTCGTCGTCGAGCGTACCTTCCGAGCGCCAGTTGGACGGGCGGCGTGCGGCGTCCCGCACCACGTAGCCGGCGGCCCAGATCCTGGTGGACTCGTTGTCCGCCTGGTTCACGCCGGTGTTGCCGATGTGCGGGGCGGTCTGGACGATCAGCTGGCGGGCGTAGGAGGGGTCGGTCAGGGTCTCCTGGTAGCCGGTCATGCCGGTGGTGAACACGGCCTCGCCCAGCGTGGTGCCCTCGGCCCCGTAGCTTGTGCCCCGGAAGATGCGGCCGTCTTCCAGGACCAACAGTGCCTGTGCAGGCATGGATGCTTCACTCATTCGCTTTGTTCCTTCTTGATGTCTGCGTCAGCTGATGATGTTTCGGGCAGTTCGGCGCCATCCGGCGGCAGGAGCTCCTGCAGGGCCCTGACCAGCGGCCTTTTTGCCTCGGCCGCGGTGGTCCTGAATCCTGTGTCCACGGACAGTGTGCCCAGGCGCCAGGTCATGACCACCAGGCCGTCCTTCTCGACGAACTTTCCCGCCATGCCACTTTGCGTCCCGACTTCCGTCAGTGCGTCGCGGGGGATGAACACGTCCGCCGCGCCGCTGCGGGCGATCAGGATGCCCCCGGCGTGGATGCCGAGGACGGCCTTGGTGCGCAACCCCAGCCCGTGGACGGCGATCCTGTCCAGCCAGTCCCCCTCGGAGGTGGTGGTGACGTACTGGCCGGGCACGCTCAGGCTGGCCGGGCCGGCGTCGTCCGGAACGGGGGGCAGTTCGGCGATGCCGCCCTGGCGCTTGAGCTTGTTCCGCCAGCCCCACCACATGAGGGCGAAAATGGCCAGCAGGATCGCCAGCGTGATCAGGACGGGAACTGTGCGGTCGCCCACTAGTTCCCTCCGTGGATGAAGGGGGTGTTCAGTTTTCCGTCCAGGACCGTGGGGTGGCCGTGGAAGAAGGTGGCCACCACCCGCCCGGGCAGTTCCATGCCGGCAAAGGGTGAGTTCCGGCCCTTGGTGGCCATGGCGGCAGGGTCAACGTTCCAGCGGGCCGCAGGGTCAACCAGCACCAGGTTGGCCGGCTCGCCCACCTCCAGTGGACGGCCCTGATCGGCCAGCTGGCCAATGGCGGCCGGTGCGGTGGAAGTAACCCGCGCTACGTCGGCCCAGCTCATCAAGCCCGTCTCAACCATGGTCTCCTGGACCACTGACAGGGCCGTTTCAAGGCCTGTCATGCCCATGGCCGCGGCCGCCCACTCGCATTCCTTGGCCTCGCTGGGGTGCGGTGCGTGGTCGGTGCCGACAATGTCGATGGTGCCGTCAGCCAATGCCGCCCGCAGGGCGTGGACGTCGGCGTCGGCCCGCAGGGGCGGGTTGACCTTGTAAACCGGGTTCCAGCTGCGCACCAGTTCCTCGGTGAGCAGGAGGTGGTGCGGTGTGACCTCGGCCGTGACGTTGATGCCGCGCTCCTTGGCCCAGCGGATGATTTCGACCGAGCCGGCGGTCGACACGTGGCAGACGTGCAGGCGCGAGCCCACGTGCTGGGCCAGCAACACGTCACGGGCAATGATGGATTCCTCCGCGACGGCGGGCCAGCCGGCCAGGCCGAGGACGGCGGAGACCTTGCCCTCGTTCATTTGTGCGCCCTCGGTCAGGCGGGGTTCCTGGGCATGCTGGGCGATGACGCCGTCGAACGCCTTGACGTATTCCAGGGCCCGGCGCATCATGACGGGGTCGCTGACGCAGATGCCGTCGTCGGAGAACACCCGGACGCGCGCGCGGGAATCGGCCATGGCCCCCAGTTCGGCGAGCTGCTTGCCGGCCAGGCCCACGGTGACGGCTCCCACGGGGCGCACGTCAACCCAGCCTGATTCGCGGCCCAGCGTGTAGACCTGCTCCACCACGCCTGCCGTGTCGGCCACCGGCGAGCTGTTGGCCATGGCGTGCACCGCCGTGAAGCCGCCCAGTGCCGCCGCACGGGTCCCGGTTTCGACGGTTTCGGAGTCCTCCCGGCCGGGTTCGCGCAGGTGCGTGTGCAGGTCCACCAGGCCGGGCAGGGCCACCAGCCCGGCTGCGTCAATGACAGTGGCGTCCCCCACCACGTCCGGGCCCAGGTTTTCACCGGCGGCGGCGATGATGCCGCCGTGCACCAGCAAGTCGCCGGCCGCGGTGCCGAGGAGGGATGCCCCGCGGATGAGGTAGCTGGCGGCAGTCATGATTTGTCCTTTGCGTTCGACGGGGCGGGGGTTGCTGGTTCGCGCATTTCGCCCGACAGCAGCAGGTACAGGGCGGCCATTCTCACCGACACGCCGTTGCGCACCTGGGAGAGCACCGTGGAGCGTGCCGAGTCGGCCGCCGAGGATGAGATTTCCAGACCCCTGTTCATGGGCCCCGGGTGCATGATGATGGTGTCTTTGAGCTTGAGTTCGTCCAGCCTGGCCAGCCGGGCGTCGTCGAACCCCCAGCGGCGGGCATATTCCCGGGTGGACGGGAAGAAGGAGGCATCCATGCGCTCGGCCTGGACGCGGAGCATCATGATGGCGTCAACCCCGGCGTCCAGTGTGGCGTCCAGGTCGTAGCTGACTTCGCACGGCCAGTGCCCGACTCCGACGGGCAGCAGGGTGGGCGGCGCCACGAGGGTCACGTGCGCTCCGAGGGTGCGCAGCAGCCACACATTGGACCGTGCCACCCGGGAGTGGAGCACATCGCCGGCAATGACAACACGCATGCCGGCCAGGTCGCCGCCCACGGACGGCGTGCCTGCCAGCTGCGACCAGTGGGCGCGCATGGTGAAGGCGTCCAGCAAGGCCTGGGTGGGGTGGGCGTGGGTGCCGTCCCCGGCATTGATCACGGCCGCGTCAATCCAGCCGGACGTGGCCAGGCGCGCAGGTGCCCCGGAGGCCCAGTGTCGGATGACGACGGCGTCGGCGCTCATGGCCTCCAGTGTCTGGGCCGTGTCCTTCAGCGACTCGCCCTTGGAGACCGAGGAGCCCTTGGCGCTGAAGTTGATGACGTCCGCTGAAAGCCGCTTGGCTGCCGCCTCGAAGGATATGCGGGTGCGCGTGGAGTCCTCGAAGAACAGGTTCACCACGGTGCGCCCGCGCAGGGCGGGCAGCTTCTTTACTTCGCGCTCCCCCACGGCCGACATTTCCTGGGCTGTGTCAAGGATTTGGATGGCGTTGTCGCGGCTGAGGCTTTCGGTGTCAAGGAGGTGCCTCATGCGCCGGCCTCGATGACAACCTGGTCGGCTGCGCCGGGGCCGTCGATCTCCGCGAGGCGGACCCTGACCTTTTCGCTCGAGGAAGTGGGCAGGTTTTTGCCCACATGGTCGGCACGGATGGGCAGTTCGCGGTGGCCCCGGTCCACGAGGACAGCCAGGCGGACGGCGCGGGGGCGGCCCAGGTCCACCAGGGCGTCCAGCGCGGCGCGAATGGTCCGCCCCGAGTACAGGACGTCGTCAACCAGCACAATGACCTTGTTGTCGATGCCGGAGACAGGGAGCGCGGTGCGTTCCGGGGCGCGGGTGGGGTGGTGGGCCAGGTCGTCACGGAACATGGTGACGTCCAGCTGGCCGACAATGGCCTGCGGGTCAATGGTGGGATCAGTGGCGGCGAGTTTCGCGGCCAGGCGCTGGGCGAGGGGATAACCGCGCCGGGGAATGCCCAAAAGGAGGAGGTTCGCCGAACCCTTGTTGGCTTCCAGAATTTCATAGGCGATACGAGTCAACGCGCGGTCGATGTCTGCTGCGGTCAGGACCACACGCGACACATTGGCCGATGCTGCGTTGAACGGTGCTTCCTCAAATGCTGCCGAGGGGCTGCTCATTTTCTCGCGTCCCCCTTTCCCCGCCTCACAGGACGGAATTAAAAGGATGATTGCATTCCCAAAACTACCACAGGCCCCACCTGCCAGCGCGGCCCCTTGGAGCGCCACCGGGCTGGCCCTAAGGTTGAACCATGACTGAACCCGGGCCCTGGACACAGCCACAGCCGCAGCCACAGCCGCAGCCGCAGTGGCAGACGCCGCCCCAAGCGCCTCTTCCCCAGGCGCCGCTTCCCCAGTTGGGACAGCCACCGGCAGGGCAAACATGGACGGCCCAGTCCCCGTCGCCTGAATACTGGCACCACCCGGCACCGCTGGCCCCCCGGCGGCGGCGCGGGACGGGGATGCGTGTGACAAACATCATCCTGCTGTGCCTGCTGGGGCTGGTCACCGCGGGGACCCTGGCAGTCTTTGCCTACTCGATCGGCGCCAGCGTTTTCCTCATCTGCGGCACCCTGGCCCTGGTCCCGCTGACCATCTGCGTCCTGACCCTGATGTGGATTGACCGGTGGGAGCCGGAACCAAAGACCGCCCTTGCCTTCGGATTTTGCTGGGGCGCCGGAATGGCGGTGATTGCGGCCCTGGTGGTGGGAAGCTGGGTGCAGCCGCTGCTGATGGCCGGCAACGTCTCGGCCGATCCCAGCATGGTGGGTGCCGTGATCCAGGCACCCCTGGTCGAGGAACTGTGCAAGGGCGCCGGTGTGCTGCTGCTGTTCTTTCTGCGCCGGCGCACCTTTGACGGCCCGATTGACGGCGTGGTTTATGCCGGCATCATCGCCGCAGGTTTTGCGTTCACGGAAAACATTCTCTACTTTGGCCAGGCCCTGGACCAAAGCAACGGCGCGGCCGGCGGGCTGGTGGGCATCTTCCTGATGCGCGGGCTCATGTCCCCCTTCGCCCATGTCATGTTCACCGGCGCCTTGGGCGCCTGCGTGGGCTACGCAGCCCGCCACGGCGGCACGGCCCTGGTGCTGGGGGCATGGGTGGTGGGTCTCATCCCCGCCATGCTCCTGCACGGGCTGTGGAACGGGATGACATTTGTGGGCGGCAACTTCTTCATCATGTACGGCGCGCTCCAAATGCCCATCTTCGTGCTGTTCCTCGTGGGCATCATCCTCCTGCGCCGCTCGGAGGCACGGCTCACACGCCGCCGCCTGGGCGACTATGTGCCGTCCGGGTGGTTCAGCCAGCAGGAGGTGCCGATGCTCGCCACCGGTGCAGGCCGGCGTCGTGCCTTGTCCTGGGCGCGCACCTTTGGCGGCGGAAGCACCATGAAGGAATTCATCCGCGTGGCAACCCGCCTGGCCTTCACCCGGAACCGGCTGCTGGTTGACGCCGCGGGCCGCCCCGGCAGCGCAGGGGCCCGCCGCTTTGCCGAGGCCCAGGCCCAGGAGCTTGCCCTGCTGCACAAGTCCACGGCCGCCCGGAGCGAGCTTTTGGGCCGGCACGCCGCCGCCGTGTGGCACTCCCAGCACCCCTTAAACAACTAAGTGTCAGAAACTGCACTCGAATCAACTGTTTTGACTTGATTCGAGTGCAGTTTCTGACACACAGTTGAGGGGGCTAGGCGAGCAGGGTGGGCTTGATCTGCTGCAGCCGGCCCAGCAGGCCGTTGACGAACTGGGGGGACTCGTCCGTGGACAGGGTCTTCGCCAATTCCACCGCCTCGCTCACCGCGACTGCGTCGGGGACGTCGTCGTTGTAGAGCAGTTCCCAGGCGCCGACCCGGAGGATGATGCGGTCGACGGCGGGCATGCGCTCGAGGGTCCAGCCCTGGGAATACGTCTGCAGGAATTCGTCAATGCTTTCCTGCATGGCGGTGACGCCCTCCACCAGGTCCACCGTGTAGACGTTGATGACCTGGTCCGTCTTTTCACGCCGTGCCGTCAGGGCCGAGAAGGCAGAGACGTCGCGCTGCTCAGCCTCGAACAATATGTCCAGGGCACGGCGGCGGGCCTTGCTGCGCGCCGAATTTGGTTTGCCCGAAGGGCTGTTGTGCGTGCTTGCCACTACTCGCTGACACGTCCCAGGTAGCTGCCGTCGCGGGTGTCAACCTTGACGAGGGTGTTGTTGTCAATGAAGAGGGGGACCTGGATCTCGTAACCCGTTTCAACGGTGGCCGGCTTGGTGCCGGCGGAGGAGCGGTCGCCCTGCAGGCCGGGCTCGGTGTAGGTGATGCGCAGCTGGACCGACGGCGGCAGTTCCAGGTAGAGCGGCGTCCCCTCGTGCAGGGCAATCGTCACGTGGAGGTTTTCCAGCATGAAGTTGGTGGCCTCGCCAACGGTCTTGCCCGAGACGGTGAGCTGGTCGTAGTTCTGGGTGTCCATGAACACGAAGTCTTCGCCGTCCTGGTACAGGTACTCATAGTCCGAGCGGTCAACCGTGGCGGTCTCGATCTTCAGGCCCGCATTGAAGGTCTTGTCAACAACTTTGCCGGAGAGGATGTTGCGCATCTTGGTGCGCACAAAGGCACCGCCCTTGCCCGGCTTGACGTGCTGGAACTCAATGATGTTCCACAGCTGTCCCTCAAGCTTGAGAACGGTGCCGTTCTTGATGTCATTCGTGGTTGCCACAATTGCCTCTAACGTATAAGTGTTATCAAAAATCCATTGACCATACTACCGCATGGGGGAACTACTGCCGCTCGGCCAGGTCCAGGGCCCGCTGCAGCGACACCGTGGAGGAATAGATGGCGGAGGCGTCCGCCCCTGCCGCCACCCTTTGCTCCAGGGCAGTGGCGAAACTCCTGGCCGCAGCATCAAAGTTGCCGTTGCTAAAGTACACCTTGCCCAGCTGCTGGTGGATCCAGGCCTCCAGGGACGAATCCGCGACGGCGGGAATCAGCGCCTTGAGCACCCTTTCGGCACGGTCAAAATGCTTCGTGGCGCGCAGCACCTCGGCGTCCAGGACCTGGAGCCGGATGGATTGCGGGTCCGCCACCCGGGCGTCGGCGGCCATTTCCGCAGCTTCCGCAGTCAGCCCGCGGGCCAGCAGCACAAACACGTGGTCGGCTGCATCGTGGCTCAGTTCCAGGGCCTGGGCGCACGTGTCCTCGTCAACCACTTCGGGCAGCAGGGTTTCAGGGTTGACCGCCGTCCCCGGGAAGCCCGCTGAGGGCCAGTCCTTGAGTGACATCTACGAAGCAATCTCCTGGTAGGCGGCAAACAGCAGCGACGGGTCCGGCACCTCAAGGATCCCCGGCTGGCCAATGCCGTCAAGGACCACAAAGCGCAGCAGGTCCCCGCGCGTTTTCTTGTCCCGGCGCATCCCGTCCAGCAGGGCCTGCCAGCGGTCCTTGCGGTACGTCAGGGGCAGTCCCAGCATGTCCAGGATGCGCCGGTGCCGGTCCGCATCCTCGTCGCTGAGCCGGCCCACGCTGCGGGAGAGCTCCGCGGCAAACATCATGCCGACGGACACGGCGGCACCGTGGCGCCACGAGTAGCGTTCGGCGTGCTCAATCGCGTGGCCCAGGGTATGGCCGTAATTCAGGGTCTCCCGAAGTCCGGCCTCCTTGAGGTCCTCGGACACCACCTTGGCCTTGACGGCGATGGCACGTTCAACTAGTTCACGCAGCCCGTCCGAACGCGGGTCAAGGGCGGCCGCCGGATCGGCCTCGATGAGGTCCAGAATTGCCGGGTCTGCAATAAAGCCGCACTTGACCACCTCGGCCATGCCCGAGATCATTTCGTTCTTCGGCAGTGTGTCAAGGGTGTCCAGGTCCACCAGCACGCCCGCCGGGGGGTGGAACACGCCCACCAGGTTCTTGCCCTCTGCCGTGTTGATGCCCGTCTTGCCGCCCACGGACGCGTCGACCATGCCCAGCAGGGACGTGGGCAGGTGAATGACCCGCACGCCCCGCAGCCAGGTGGCGGCGACAAAGCCGCCGACGTCGGTCACGGCACCTCCGCCGACGGCCACTATGGCATCGGAGCGGGTGAAGTCGTTTTGGCCCAGGACCTGCCAGCAAAAGGCCGACACCTGGATGTGCTTGCCTTCCTCGGCGTCGGGAATTTCCGCCGTGAGCGCCGTGAAACCGGCGGCCTCAAGGTCATCACGCACGGCATCCCCCGTCATGCGCAGCGCCCGGGGGTGGATGACCAGCACGCGTTTGACCCTCTCGCCGAGCAGCCCGGGAAGGTTGGCCAGCAGCTTCCGGCCCACTACGACGTCGTAGTTTTCGGCGGGTGCCGGGCCGGTGACCTTGATGACGGTGTTCAATTCATTCACGGTGCGGTGTTCTCTTTCCTTTGTTCTGCGTCCAGCATGGCGATGAGTTCCGCCACCAGCTCCGGCACGCTTGAATTGCTGACGTCAAGGGTGATGTCAGCGAGTCGGGAATACACGGGGATCCGCACGGCCGCCAGGCGCATCCAGGCCTTGACCGGATCCCCCGCCAGCAGCGGCCGTCCGGTGTTGCGAACAATCCGTTCCCGGACAGTTTCCACGGTTGCCTGCAGGAACACCACTGTGGCCCTGCCCAGCAACTGCTGGGTGCCCGTGTCCAGGACGGCCCCTCCCCCGAGGGAAAGAACCACCGGCTTGGGCTTGTCGGTGTCCAGGACATCGGCCACCGCCCGTGCCTCGAGCTGGCGGAAGTGGTGCTCTCCCCTGGCCCCGAAGATGCGCGGGATGGGTCCGTGCTTGGCGACGATGCGCTGGTCGGTGTCGATGAAGTCCACGCCAAGCACGCGGGCCAGCTCCGCACCGATCACGGACTTGCCAACGGCCATCGGCCCCACCATGACGATGGGACGGACAGGCACGAACCGTGGCGCCCGGTCTTGTTCCGTCCCCGCCGCCATCAGTGCCCCAGCGTGTCCAGATTGGCCGGGATCGCGGCCAGGTAGGAGTCCATGTTGCGCTTGGTTTCAGCAATGGAGTCCCCGCCAAACTTCTCCACGAGGGCATCGGCGAGGACCAGTGCGCACATGGCCTCTGCCACAACGCCTGCCGCCGGCACGGCGCACACGTCCGAGCGCTGGTGGTGGGCCTTGGCCGGCTCCCCGGTGGCAATGTCGATGGTCTTCAGGGCGCGCGGCACCGTGGCAATGGGCTTCATGGCAGCGCGCACGCGCAGCACGTCGCCGATGCTCATGCCGCCTTCAATGCCGCCTGCGCGGTTGCTGGTGCGGATGATGCGTCCGGATTCGTCCCGCAGGATCTCGTCGTGGGCTGCGGAGCCGCGGCGGGCAGCCGTGGCAAAGCCGTCGCCCACCTCCACGCCCTTGATGGCCTGGATGCCCATGAGGGCCCCGGCCAGGCGCGAATCCAGGCGCCGGTCCCAGTGGACGTAGCTGCCCAGTCCCGGCGGCAGGCCGTAGGCCAGCACCTCCACAACGCCGCCTAGGGTTTCGCCTTCCTTGTGCGCGGCATCAACTTCGGCCACCATCGCGGCGGAGGTTGCTGCATCGAAGCACCGCAGCGGGTCGGCGTCGAGCGCGGCCACATCGGGGAAGGTAGGCAGCGGCGCCCCGTCGGGGGAAGCGACGGCGGCAATTTGGACGGTGTGGCTGACCAAGTGCACGCCCACGGCGGCCAGCATCTGCGCGGCAACGGCGCCCAGTGCCACGCGGGTGGCCGTTTCGCGCGCACTGGCCCTCTCCAGCACGGGGCGCGCCTCGTCAAAACCGTACTTTTGCATGCCGGTGAAGTCGGCATGGCCGGGCCGGGGCCGCGTGAGGGGCGCGTTGCGCGCCTGCTCGGCGAGTTCGCCGGCGTCCACGGCATCCGCGGACATTACCTGTTCCCATTTGGGCCATTCGGAGTTGCCGATCTGGATCGCAACGGGCCCGCCCTGGGTCACCCCGTGGCGCACGCCGCCGAGGATGGTGACTACGTCCTGCTCAAATTTCATCCGGGCGCCACGGCCGTAGCCGAGCCGGCGCCGGGCCAGGGCGTCCGTGACCATGGCGCTGCTGAGCTCCACCCCGGCCGGCACGCCTTCGATAATTCCCACAAGGGCCGGGCCATGAGACTCTCCGGCGGTCAACCAACGCAACATACGCTCCATCTTGCCATGTTCTGGCCCAGCTACTTGTGCTGCGTGCGATGCTCCAGCCCAAGTGCGTCGCACATCACATTGATGAGTTCCCCCGTCCGCCCGGCGGCCGCGTCCCCGTGTCCCCCGGCGGCGGCAAACATCAGGGCCTGCTCCACGCCCTGGTACAAAAGCATTTCAATCCCGGGCACCACGGTCCCGCCGGCCCGCTCCCATGCCGCAGCCAGTGCGCTGGGCCACGGATCGTAGGCAACGTCCAGCAGGCATGCCCCGGACATTTTCCCCAAGCTGGCGGGGAGTTCCTGCGCCAGCGGGTCCGCGGCCTGGGGCGGCAGCGTTGAAACCACGACGCCGTACCCCGCCAATGCCTGGGCCGCACCTGTGTAGGGCACCAGCCGGGCGGGCACGCCCAGCCGCGCGGCCACGGCCAGGGCCGCTGAGCTGCGGCCGGTGTCCCGGACGAAGATGTCCACTTCCGGCGCCCCGAGCCGTGCCATGGCGGCGACGGCTGAAACGGCCGTGCCGCCCCCGCCCAGCACCGCGGCCCGGGGGCGCGGTGCCACCCCGGCCTGCCGCAGGGCGTTCACAATCCCCGCCACGTCCGTATTGTCCCCCAGGAACCTGGTGCCGCCGTCGTCCGTCCTGGAGGCAACCAGGGTGTTGACGGAGCCCAATGCTGCGGCCACGTCAGTCAGCTCATCCGCCAGTTGTGCCGCCGCATTCTTCAGCGGCATGGTGACGGACAGGCCGTACCAGCTGCCGTCGGAGCGGACCTGGTCAAGGAAGGCCGGGAACTGGTGCACCTGGACATCGATGGCCGTGTAGCTGTAGTCGAGTCCCAGGACGGCATAGGCGGCATTGTGGAGGGCCGGCGACTTGGAGTGCCCAATGGGATGCCCCAACACTGCGCCCTGGCGGAACACTGGCATCTACTTGCATTCCCCCGGATTCGCTGCACACCAGGCCGTGTACTTGGCCACGTTTTGCAGGTGCTCGGCGTATGTTGCCGCGTAAAGCGTCTCGCCGGTCTTCAGGTTGACCGTCACCCAGAAGTAGTACGGGTTGCTCTGCGGGTGCGCGGCGGCCTCGATGGCGGCCCCTCCCGGGGAGCCGATCGGGCCTACGGGCAGGCCGGGGTGGGCGTAGGTGTTGTACAGGTTGGCCTTGTCGTCCTTTTGGGCCTGGCTCAGGTTGTAGGACTTGATGCCCAGCCCGTACGCCACGGTGGCGTCCGACTGCAGGTAACCGTGCGTTTCGCCGTTGGGATTGTTGATTCGGTTTTCAATGGCACCGGAAATCTCGGCATAGTTGGCCGCATTGCCCTCAAACTCGATGATGCTGGCGATCGTCAGGACCTTGTACTGCTGGGCGGGGTCGCTGACCCCGGCAGCGGCCAGGTTCTTTTGGGTGGCCGCCACCATTTCCTTCAGGATGCCCTTGGCATCGAGCTCAATGGGGAAGCGGTACTCGCCGGGCGAAAGGTAGCCTTCAAGGTTCTTGGCCGCGGCAGGCAGCCCAAAGGCGGCTGGATCGGAGGCGAGCTTTTCAAAGTCCCCCTTCGGAATTCCCGTGCCCTTGGCCAGGACGTCAAGGGTCTCCCCGAGGCGCAGGTTTTGCGCCACCGCCGCATAGTGGACCTTGGACAGGTCCCCGGCCAGGAGCACGGCCACGGCGTCCGAGGCCTTCATTTGCTTCTTCATGGCGAAGGATCCGGGTTGGAGGGAGCCGGTGCCGTTGGCGGCTGCCAGGGCGTCAAGGAAGGACTGCTCACTGGCCACCACGTCGTCGGATCGCAGTTCCGTCGCCACACTTCTGGCGGAGGAGCCGTCGGGGACCACCACCTGGACAGTGCCCGTGCCGGGGCCGGGATAGTCGGCCGGGGTGAAGCCGCCAAGCATGGGCTTGATGGTCTGCACCACAAAGAAGACGACGACGGCAAAAAGGGCAAGGACTATCAGGAAGATGACGGTGCGCCGGCGCCTGCGGACCCGCTTGGAGACGCGGGTGCTGCGCCGCGACGGCAGGGGATGCTCCTGGAAATAATGTTCCGTTTCGGCGTGCTCTTCGGCCCACTCGTAGTCGGCGCTGTCGGCGGCGTGCGCCCCGTGGCGTGCCTCGTGGAAAACTTCATTCATGGTCGCATCCTCCCGGTGAGGACGCCGGTGTTGGGCTGGAGATGGCTGAACCTTCTTCTGTGTCGGACCGGCCGGCACCTGCCTGGGTGCCCCGGTCCTCGGCGCGCACCAGTTCCCCAACGGTGGCGTTGCGCGCCTTTTGCATGTCAAGGGCCTGTTGGAGGATGCCAACGGCCGCTACTTGATCTACCACTTTACGGTGTTCACGGCTGCCGAGGCCAGCCGCATGGAGCGCATGGTGGGCGCTGACCGTGGTGAGGCGCTCGTCAATCAAGCGCACGGGCACCTGCTGCCCGGCACCTGCGAGGGCTTCGACAAGGAGCGCGGCGTAGCTGCGGGCCATTTCGGCTGACGCCTTTTCCTCTCCCCGGAGCGTGCGGGGCAGCCCCACAAAAACTTCGACGGCAGCCCGCGCCTGAACTTCCTTCACCACCACCTTGATGTCCGAGTTCCTCTTGGCGTCCCGGGAAAGTGTCTTCACGGGTGTGGCCAGGATCCCGTCGGGGTCGCAGGAGGCCAGGCCCACGCGGACCAGGCCCACGTCAATGCCCAGTTTTACGCCGTGCGGATACTTCCGCGGCTCCACGCGCCCGCCTACCGGTTCTTGATGGAGTCCGCGATGGCGGCCAGCGCGGCCGGGATTGCCGCCGTGTCCGTGCCGCCGCCCTGGGCCAGGTCCGGCTTGCCGCCGCCGCCGCCGCCCAGCACGCCGGCGGCAAGCTTCACCAGCGCCCCGGCCTTCACGCCCGCCGCACGGGCGGCCTCGTTGGTGGCGACCAGGATGACAGGGCGGCCGTTGCTGGTGCCCGCCACGGCCACCGTGGCTGAGGCGGAACCCAGCCGCTGGCGCAGGTCAAGGGCCAGGCCGCGGAGGTCGTCGGCGCTGGTGACGTCACCGGCGTCGTGCGCTATGAGCCGCACGCCGGCGGCGTCCACGGCCGTGCCCACCAGGGCGCCGGCTGCCGCGGCAAGCTGGTCCTTGCGCAGGCGCTCCAGCTCCTTTTCGGCATGCTTGAGCTTGGCCAGCGTGGCGGCGACCCGCTCCTGCAGGAGGTTCGAGGGGACCTTGAGCATGTCGGTCAGCGACGTCACCAGGGCACGCTCGGCGGCCAGGTGCCGGAACGCGTCCATGCCCACGAAGGCCTCCACGCGTCGGTTCCCGGACCCTACGGACTGTTCACCGAGGAGCGTGAGCGAACCGATCCTGGAGGTGCTTTCCACGTGGGTGCCGCCGCACAGCTCGCGCGACCACGCACCGTCGATCTCCACCACGCGCACCTCGGAACCGTAGTTTTCGCCAAACAGGGCGGTGGCACCGAGTGCCTTGGCTGCCGCCAGGGGCATGACGGTGGTGGTGACACGGTAGTTGTTGCGGATGGCTATGTTGGAAACTTCCTCGATCTCCGAACGCGTTGCAGCGCTCAGCCCCTCGCCCCAGGAGAAGTCGAAGCGGAGGTAGCCGGCCTTGTTGAAGGAGCCGCGCTGCAGGGCTTCGGGGCCGAGGATCTGGTGCAGGGCCGCATGCACAATGTGCGTGCCGGTGTGGGCTTGCTCGGCAGCATGGCGCCGCTGGCGGTCGACGGCGGCGTGAACCAGGGCATCCGCCGGCAGTTCGCCCTCCCGAACGATCGCCTGGTGGACGCTCAGGCCCTTGATGGGACGCTGGACGTCCAGGACTTCCACGACGAAGCCGTCGCCGGTGATCAGGCCGGTGTCCGCTGCCTGCCCGCCTGCCTCGGCGTAGAACGGGGTTTCGTCCAGGACAATGGAAATCTCATCCCCCGTGCTGGCGTGGGCCACGGGATGGCCGTTGGAAAGCAGGGACCGAACCCGGCCCTCCCCTTCCAGCTCCGTGTAGCCGGTGAAGACCGTCTCGCCCTGGGCGTGGAGTTCGTGGAACACCGACAGGTCGGCGTGCCCGCTTTTCTTGGACTTGGCGTCCTTCCGGGCGCGGTCGCGCTGCTCAAGCATGAGGGCGCGGAAACCTGCCTCGTCCACGGCCAGGCCGGCCTCGCCGGCCATTTCCAGGGTGAGGTCAATGGGGAAGCCGTAGGTGTCGTGGAGGGCGAAGGCTTCAGCGCCGGACAGGCTGGTGTGTGCGGCCTTGGATTCCTTCACGGCCTCTTCCAGCCGGGCGGTGCCGCTGGCGATGGTGCGCAGGAAGGATCGTTCCTCGGCGTAGGCGATCCGGGCAATGCGGGCGAAGTCGGCTTCCACGGCCGGGTAGGCGCCCTTCATGGCGTCCCGGGAAACAGGCAGCAGCTCGGGCAGGACGGCGGTTTCCACGCCCAGCAGGCGCATGGCGCGCACGGCACGGCGGATCAGGCGGCGCAGCACATAGCCGCGGCCCTCGTTGGAGGGGGTCACGCCGTCGGAAATCAACATCAGGGAGGACCGGATGTGGTCGGCAACCACGCGCATGCGGACGTCGTCCACGTGGTGGGGGTCTGCCGGGTCTTCGGTGGAGGTGTATTCCTTGCCGGAGAGTTCGGCGGCCTTGTCCAGGACGGGGCGCACCTGGTCCGTTTCATACATGTTTTCCACGCCCTGGAGGATCATGGAGAGGCGCTCCAGGCCCAGGCCCGTGTCAATGTTTTTGTTGGGAAGCTCGCCGACCACGTCAAAGTCAACCTTGGAGGTGACGTTGTCGATCTGGTACTGCATGAACACGAGGTTCCAGATTTCGATGTAGCGGGTCTCGTCGGCGACGGGGCCGCCCTCCACGCCGTATTCGGGACCGCGGTCGTAGAAGATTTCCGAGCAAGGGCCGGCCGGGCCGGGCTGGCCGGTGGACCAGTAGTTGTCTTCCTTGCCGATGCGCTGGATGCGGTCGGGGGCCACGCCCACCGTGTCCCGCCAAATCGCCAGCGCCTCTTCATCCTCGGTGTAGACGGTGACCCAGAGCCTGTCCACGGGAAGCCCGTAGCCGCCGTCGGCCAGGGGTGTGGTGAGCAGCTCCCAGGCCAGGGGGATGGCGGTTTCCTTGAAGTAGTCGCCAAAGGAGAAGTTGCCGCACATCTGGAAGAAGGTGCCGTGGCGGACCGTCTTGCCGACCTCGTCGATGTCGCCGGTGCGGATGCACTTCTGCACACTCGTGGCGCGCTTGTAAGGCGGCTCCTCGCGGGCAGTCAGGTACGGGATGAAAGGCACCATGCCGGCCACAGTGAACAGCAGCGAGGGATCCGACGAGATCAGCGACGCCGAGGGCACGGGGGTGTGGCCCTTGCTGGCGAAGAACTCAATCCAGCGCTCTGCAATTTCGTGGGATTTCATTAGCCTGGTGGCTCCTTCAATAGTGAAAACGGTTCAAAAATTTGTGGCCCGGGCAATGCCGGGCGTCCTGCACCCGGTACCGGGGCGGCCCCGTGGTTCCGCCGCCCCGGGGCGGTGGCGCGGCGCTGCGGTGCGGCTGCAGCTCTTAGTGGCGGGGGCCCACGGGACGGTCCGGGTCCAGGCCCAGTGCTCCCCGGAGCTCCGATTCACGGTGGTCCATGTTCTCACGCAGGGCGTCCGCGAAGTCGTGGACGGCGTCGGCCGCCCTGCCCACGGCGCGATTGAGGCCGTCCGGGCCAATGGCGCCTTTCGCGGCGGCCACCTTGCGTGCGGCCAGGACGCCGACGGTGATGCCGAGGCCAAGCCAGAAGATCTTTTTCATGCGTGCCTTTCCAAAAACCTGTGGACGTTAGCGGCTGCGGCGTGCGCGGACGCTTTTGTCGCGCCCGGCAAAGGCCTGGCGCACGCCGTAGGAGAAGGCTGCAATCTTGATGACCGGGGATCCCACCGTGGCGGCCAGCAGGGAGGACAGCGCCGAGATGTTTGCCGTGGCGTCGGAAATGTTGCTGGAAATCCCGTCCACCTTGCCCAGCTGTGTGTTGGTGGTGGCAACCGTGGTGGTGACTTCGTCAATGAGGGGTGTGGTGCCGTCCCCGATCTGGCGGATGGTCACACGGATTTCGTCAAACACCTTGCCCAGCTTGAAGATCGGCACGGCCAAAAGGGCAACCAGGATGGCAAATACCCCCGCTGCAATCAGTCCTGCAATGTCTCCACCAGTCATGGAGGGCCGCCTCATTTCCGAATAGCCAGATGTTACCCATACGTACCTTACTAAAAAGCAGCCCGCGGCGCGTGCCACGGGCTGCTTTCGAGGTGGGGCCGGAGCGATCCGGCCCTACATCCCGCTCACGGTTTAGCGTGAGTAGAATTCAACGACCAGCTGCTCTTCACAGGTTACGGGAACCTCGACGCGCTTGGGCTTGCGAACCAGGCGGGCCTGCAGGCTCTCCAGCTTCACATCCAAGTAGGCCGGGACGGCAGGGAGCACGTCGCGGTGCGCGCCGGCAGCGGCAAGCTGCAGGGGAACCATGGTCTGGCTGCGCGGGTGCACGTGGATCAGCTGACCCTCGGCAACGCGGAACGACGGGCGGTCCACGCGGGCGCCGTCAACCATGATGTGGCGGTGCACAACCAGCTGGCGTGCCTGGGCGGTGGTGCGGGCAAAGCCGGCACGCAGGACCAGGGCGTCCAGGCGGGTTTCCAGGATCTCGACCAGGTTTTCACCGGTCATGCCCTTGGTGTGCTTGGCTTCTTCGAAGGCACGGGTCATCTGTGCTTCGCGGATGCCGTACTGGGCACGCAGGCGCTGCTTTTCGCGCAGGCGGACTGCGTAGTCGCTGTCCTGCTTCTTGCGGGCGCGGCCATGCTCACCGGGGCCGTACGGACGGCGCTCGAGGTACTTGGCGGCCTTGGGGGTCAGGGCAATGCCGAGGGACCGCGAAAGGCGGGCCTGACGGCGGGCACGTGTGTTGTTAGCCACTTGTGTCCTTCCAATATTTGCAATACATGTATGTCCTGGCCTCCATTGTGGAGAGTTGAGGCTATTGCGGCCTCTTCGCTACAGCACCCGGGCATGGCCACCCACGCCTTTCAAACCGCGGCGCTGGGCCGTGAATGATTCAGGGAGTTGGACATGGAGCCGGGGCTTGCCAGTGCGCCATCAACTTTACCACCTGCCCGGCTGCCTGCCCGACGCCGTGAGACCCGTAAGTGCCGGGCGCTGGGTCCCGGGCGCTACGTGCCCGACGCCGGGGACGTGCCGCGGATGATCGCGCGCAGCCGTTCCATGCGCACGCCCATGTCGCGTTCGTATCCGTTGGCGGTCGGGACATAGTAGTTGCGGCCCACCAGGTCGTCCGGCGGGTACTGCTGGGTGGCGATGGAGTGCGGGGAATCATGGGAGTAGATGTACCCCTTGCCGTGGCCCAGCGCGGCAGAGCCTGCGTAGTGGGCGTCGCGCAGCGGCGCCGGAACCATGGTTCCCTTGCCCGCCCGGACATCGGCCAGGGCGGCATTGATGCCCATGTAGGCGGCGTTTGACTTCGGCGCCGTGGCAACGTGGACCACGGCCTCCGCCAGAATGATCCTTGCCTCGGGCATGCCGATCAGGGCCACCGCCTGGGCCGCTGCGACTGCAGTTTGCAGTGCGGTGGGATCGGCCATGCCAACGTCCTCGGCGGCCGAGATCATGATGCGGCGGCTGATGAAACGGGGGTCCTCACCGGCCTCGAGCATGCGGGCCAGGTAGTGCAGGGCCGCGTCAACGTCGGAGCCCCGCACCGACTTGATGAAGGCGCTGATGATGTCGTAGTGCTGGTCCCCTGCCCTGTCGTAGCGAACGGCAGCGGCATCAATGGCCCGTTCGGCAATGGCCAGGTCAATCGCGACCGGCGCATCGCCGGCGGCCTCTCCTGCAGACCTTTCCGACAGCGCCACCCCGGCGGCCGCCTCCAGCGTGGTCAGCGCGCGGCGCGCATCGCCGCTGGCCAGCCGCACCAGGTGGTCCAGCGCCTCCTCCGTGAGCGTGACCATGCCGTCCAGACCCCGGGGGTCGGTGACGGCACGCTCCACCAGCCCGCGGATGTCGTCGTTGGTCAGGGGCTTGAGGGTGAGGAGGATGGAGCGCGAGAGCAGGGGTGAGACCACGGAGAAGGACGGGTTTTCCGTGGTGGCGGCAATGAGCACCACCCAGCGGTTTTCCACCCCGGGCAGCAGGGCGTCCTGCTGGGCCTTGTTGAAGCGATGGATCTCGTCGAGGAACAGGACCGTGGTGCGCCCGTGCAGGTCCCGGTCCGTGAGGGCCTGGTCCATGACCCGCCGCACGTCCTTGACGCCGGCGGTGATGGCGGAGAGTTCCACAAACTTTCGCCCCGGCCCGCGTGCGATGACGTGGGCCAGGGTGGTCTTCCCCGTTCCAGGAGGCCCCCACAGCATGACGGACGCCGGGCCGGCCGGGCCGCCGGAGGTGCCGCCTCCGGCCAGCAGCTGCAGGGGGGACCCGGGCCCCAGCAGGTGCTGCTGGCCCACCACCTCCTCCAGGGTGCGGGGGCGCATCCGCACTGCCAGCGGGCTGCGGGGCCGCGATCCCGTGTCAGGCGCGGAGGCGAAGGGGGACGCGGGTCCGTCGTCCCCGTCGTCGTCCCCAAACGCACTGTCAAAAAGGTCAGTCACCCCCTTAGCCTATCCGCCGCACCGCCTGCCCGGGCCGCGCCCGGTATCGTGGCTGGGGTGACCCCGCCAACCCGCACAGCCTTTGTCCCCGCCGCCCGGCTCACCGGCTGGGTGGACAGGTTCTCCGCTGCGCATGGAGGCCTGGACACCCTGCAAGACACGGACGACGGCGTTCGGCTGGCCATGCAGGACGGCGCCGTTGCGCTGCTCTCACCTCCCTGGCCCGACGCCGGCCGGCCCGGGCGCGGTGCCACGTTGCTGGACCGCCTTGTGTCGCTGGCGTCCCAGGAACGGTCCATGGGCCTGGTGCTGGTGCGCCGTGGCGGATATGCCGTGGGCACCGCCGTGGGCGGAACGCTCCTGGCCCACAAGTGCGGCACGAAGTACATCCAGTCGCGCACGGCTGCCGGCGGCCAGTCACAGCACCGGTTCGCCCGGCGCCGCGGCAACCAGGCCGATGCACTGGTGGTCAAGGCTGCCGAGGAAGCTGCCCGCATTTTCGCGTCCGGGCCCTTTGAATACCTGGCCACCGGCGGCGACAAGGCCCTGGTCGACGCCGTCCTGGCCGAACCCCTCCTGCGGCCATTTGCCGCCCGCCCGCGCCTGGCGCCCCTGCCCGTGCCCGACCCGAACATGGCAGTGCTGGTCCGGGCCGCCGCGGACTTTTCCGCCATCCGCATCCAGGTCACCGACCCGCCTTCGGCGCCGAGATAGCGGTTCCGCGCCGAGACTCGCCCCCAGGCGGACGGGTTTCGGCGCGCACCCGCTACCTCGCGCAGGGACGGGGCCGGAACGGGACGCCGAGTCAGCAGGCGCCGAACGCCCGCCGAAGAGGGGCCTGCCTGTAGTGGTAGCGGCCGGCCTCGGCGAATCCCGCCGCGCCGTACAGGGCCTGTGCTCCCGTGTTGGCCGCCGTCACCATGAGCCACAGTGCGGCAGCTCCGGCCGCAGACGCCTGCCGCACCAGTTCGGCCAGCACGGCCGATGCCACTCCCTGCCGCCGGAAGTCCGGGTGCGTGGCCATGCAGTACACGCCGGCCCAGCCCTCCACGAGCGTCAACCGGCCCGTGCCCACGGCAACACCCTCCCCATTGCGCGCAGTGGCGTACAGGGAGTCGGCCCCCAACAGCACCTGCCGCGCGATCACCTTTTCCGCTTCCCCTCCCCTGCCGTCCACCCGCCACCACAGCTCGAGCCACTCGTCCGACGGCGCGTCCCCAACTTCCACGCGCAGGGCGGCGCCTTTTGCGGCGGGCGCCACCGGGACAGGCACTGAAGGCGTGACCGGCGCCGTCATGACGATGGTCTCGGACTGCTTCGAGTAGCCCCGCGTGTCCAGGAATGACTCCAGCGGGGCATTTTCCTCCCGGCGGGTCAATTGGAAGATGACGGGCTGGCGCCGTGCGGCGTACCAGTTTTCCGCGGTCCTCAGGGCGGCCGGCCCGTCACTGGTGGATTCCGCGGGCCAAATGGAGTTGGCGCGCTGGGTGACCCCGCCGGCCGACCGCAAAACCCAGCCGTCCGCCGTCGAACTTTCCAGGGCGGGCCAGGCCGCAGCCATGAGCGATTCCAGCAGGTCCAGGCGTTGTTCATCCATGTCCACATGGTAGGCCCCGGCGGCCACCACACTGCGTCGCTTGACAGGAATGGCGCGGCGGAAAAATGTCCTCCGAAAAAGCTGCACGGCACCGGAAAACGGGGCTACAGTCTCATTCAGGTGCCCACGGCTGTCCGGGTGCCGGTTCGGAATCGTCTTCGGAAATGGTGGTTCAGCAATGGGATGGACACAAGTAACAAGCGCCGGCGCTCTCACCCAGGCCCTCGCCTCGGGCGCCGCCAACATTGAAGTGATCGGCCGCCTCAAGGGCATGCCATCCGTGACCTTGCCGCCCGGAACGAAGTTGCGCGGCGGCGAACTCACCTTCGGCGCGAAGGGCCTGCGCCTCACCAGCGACAACACCGTGCAGGACACCACCATCACCACGTCACCGCACGAGGTGGCCATCTACAACGACACGTCCGTGCCGGACCTTGGCACCCTGACCCTGGCCAATGTCACCACCACCGGACAGGTGTACCTCGCCGCCGACAACAATGTCCGGGCGGGCCGCATTGAGGCCGACGGCGTCCACGTCACCGCAGCGGACACGCGCGGGCGCTTCCACCGCCCCACCGGCTTCGGCGTGGAGGCCCTGCAGGGCGCCTTTACGGTGTGGAACCGCCAGGCCGATGCCGCCGTGAGGCTCACGGCCCGGCTTGAACGCATCTCCGCCGGCAGCGCCGCGGAACCCGTCCATGGGAGCGGCGTTTTTGTCGGCGGGCACGGTGACACCGCGGGGAAGGCCGACGGCGGCACCATCGACGTTGAACTGCTCAGCACTGTGGACGTGTTCTCCAACGGCGGCATCGCCCCCGGCACGCCGGACCTGATCAGCGGCGGCGTATTCGTCATCAGCGGAGCCAATGTTGCCGAGGTGCGCAACCTGGGCACCACCACCACCTACGGCCAAAATGACATGGTCTTGGATAACTGGGGCGCCGTCACCGCATGGAATGCCCGCGGCGCCGTGACGTCGTGGGGGCCCAGCGGGATCGGCTTTGTGAACTTTGGCGACATCGGAGTCCTGACGGTTGATGCACCGGTGGAGACCTATGGCCTCGGCGCGCGCGGCTTCAATGTCTACGACGGCTCCCTGCGCGAGGCCGTGTTCGACTCCATCACGACCCACGGCGACGGTTCCGTGGGCGTGCAGGTCAGCCGGGACCTGCCGGCGCTGACCATCCGCGGCGACTTGCGCACCGAGGGCGGCACGGGCGAATCCCTGGTCAAGGGCGTGCTGCTCCCCCTGTCCGCCATTGCGCTGAGCATCAAGCCCGGAGGCCGCATCGGAACGGCAAGCATTGGCGGAAACGTGCGCACCGAGGGCGCCGGAGTGCCGGCCATGGAGCTGGAAGGCGAGCTGGATTCGATCACCGTGGGCGGCAAGGTCACGGCGGCGGGTGACGCGTCCGACGTCGTCCGGGCTGTCCCGGCACTGGCCGCGGCCATCGCCGGACTCACCATGGAAGGCCGTTAAGGACGGAATGCCGGCCTCCCCGCGGGAGGCCGGCATTCCCGGCTTTTGCTATTTGGCTTCGGGCTTGGCCTCCGGCTTGAAGTCCACGCCGGCTTCCTTGCGCTGCTGGGCAGTGATGGGGGCCGGGGCCGCGGTCAGGGGGTCGTAGCCGCCGCCGGACTTCGGGAAGGCAATGACGTCGCGGATGGAGTCAACGCCGGCCAGCAGGGACACCGCACGGTCCCAGCCGATGGCGATGCCGCCGTGCGGCGGGGCGCCGAACTTGAAGCCTTCGAGGAGGAAGCCGAACTTGGTCTGGGCGGACTCCTTGTCCAGTCCCATGAGTTCAAAGACCCGCTCCTGGACGTCGCGCTGGTGGATGCGGATGGAACCGCCGCCAATTTCGTTGCCGTTGCACACGATGTCGTAGGCGTAGGACAAGGCGCTCTCCGGGTCCTTGTCAAAGGTGTCCAGGAACTCCGGCTTCGGGGACGTGAACGCGTGGTGCACGGCCGTCCACTGACCGCTGCCCACTGCGACGTCGCCTGAAGCCACGGCGTCCGCCGCACGCTCAAACATCGGCGCGTCGACAACCCACACGAAGGCCCAGTCCTTGGGGTCGATGAGGCCTGTGCGGTGGCCGATCTCCACGCGGGCAGCACCGAGCAGTGCGCGGGACGGGTTGACCTCGCCGGCGGCGAAGAAGATGCAGTCGCCCGGCTTGGCACCCACGGCGTCGGCCAGGCCGGCACGCTCGGTGTCCGTGAGGTTCTTGGCCACGGGGCCGGCCAGCTCGCCGTCGTCCTTGAACAGGACATAGGCCAGGCCCTTGGCACCGCGCTGCTTGGCCCATTCCTGCCAGGCATCCAGCTGGCGGCGCGGCTGGGCGGCCCCGCCGGGCATGACCACGGCACCCACGTAGGGGGCCTTGAACACGCCGAAATTGGTGTCCTTGAAGAATTCCGTCAGGTCGGTCAGTTCCAGGCCGAAGCGCAGGTCCGGCTTGTCCGAACCGTAGCGGGCCATGGCGTCGCGGTAGGTCATGCGCCGGATCGGCGTGGGGATCTCAACGTCAATCAGCTTCCACAGGGCGGCGACGATCTTCTCGCCCAGGGCGATGATGTCATCCTGGTCCACAAAGCTGGCCTCGATGTCCAGCTGGGTGAACTCCGGCTGGCGGTCGGCGCGGAAGTCCTCGTCGCGGTAGCAGCGGGCGATCTGGTAGTACTTCTCAAAGCCGCCCACCTGCAGCAGCTGCTTGAACAGCTGCGGGGACTGCGGCAGGGCGTACCAGGACCCGGGCGCCAGGCGGGCGGGAACCAGGAAGTCACGGGCTCCTTCCGGCGTCGAACGGGTCAGCGTGGGCGTCTCGATCTCCACGTAGCCCTGCTCGTGCAGCAGCTCGCGGGCCACGCGGTTGGCTTCCGAGCGCAGGCGCAGGTTGCGCTGCATGGCCGGCCGGCGCAGGTCCAGGTAGCGGTGCTTCAGGCGCGCCTCCTCACCCACCTCCACGTGCTCATCCACCTGGAACGGCAGGGGCGCCGCTTCGTTAAGCACGACGACGTCATCCGCCACCACTTCGATCTCACCCGTGGCGAGGGCCGGGTTTTCATTGCCTTCGGGGCGGCGGGAGACAGTGCCCGTGACCTTGAGCACATATTCGTTGCGCAGCGCATGGAACACGTCTTCCTCGCGCACCACGATCTGCGACACGCCCGAGGCATCACGCAAGTCAAGGAACGCAACACCGCCATGGTCGCGCCGGCGGGCGACCCACCCGGCAAGGGTTACGGTCTGTCCAATGTGTTCAGCCCGCAAGGAGCCCAGGTCATGTGTGCGCAGCACAGCATTCCTTTCAATGGTGGTGAACGGCCCGCGAATGCGGCCGCAAAGTGACGCAAAGTGATTTGTCTAGAAGTTTACCGTGGCTGCGCCGGACCGCCGTTTCCCGCCCGGCTATCCGACGATCGGCCGCGGGCGGCCTCCGTCTCCTTTACGCCGGGCTAGAAAAACGGCGGCTCCGGCGCCTTGGTCCGACGGGCGGTGGTGACGTGCCCGCAGGGGCAGGAGCCGGCATTTTTTGTAGGCGACGTAAAGGAGACGCCAAAGGCCGCCCGCGGCCGACGCGGCGGATAGTCGCCGGAAAAATGGCGGGCCTGCCCCGTTAGGTGACCAAGGGGCGCCGACTACGCCGTGAGGATTTGCGGCTTGAGGTCCTCGGCCGGCGGCATCCAGGAATTCGGATCGGCGGGCAGCTGCTCGCCGGAACGGATGTCCTTGACCTGGTGGGCGCCGTCGTCATCGGTGAACCAGACGAACGGGATGCCGCGCTTGTCGGCGTACTTGATCTGCTTGCCGAACTTGTCCGCCTTGGTCGCCACCTCGGTGGAGATCCCGCGGGCGCGCAGCGCGGCGGCAACTTCCTGGGCCGAGGTCCAGCTGTCGTCGTCCGCCAGGGTGACCAGCACCGCCGTGGGGACGCTGCGGGAGGCAGTGGCGAACTCCTGGCTGAGGATGCGCGAAACCAGCCGGGTCACCCCGATGGACAGCCCGACGCCGGGGAACTTGCGGCTGCCCTTGGACGCCAGGGCGTCGTACCGCCCGCCGGAGCAGATGGAGCCGAGCTGTTCGTGGCCCACCAGCACGGTTTCGTAGACGGTGCCCGTGTAGTAGTCCAGGCCGCGGGCAATGGAGAGGTCCGCGACCACGGAGCCCGGGGCGCTCTTCACGGCCGCGGCGATGACCTGCTCCAGTTCATTCAGGCCCTCCTCCATGAGCTCGTTGCTCACGCCAAGGGCGCGCACCTGGCCCACGAAGGAAGTGTCCTCCGTGCGGATGGAGGCCAGGGCAAGGGCCTTGGCGGCCTGCTCCGCGGTGGCACCCAGCTCCGTCTGGAGCAGTTCCGCCACCTTGTCCGCGCCGATCTTTTCCAGCTTGTCAATGCTGCGCAGCACGCCGGCGGTGTCCTCCAGGCCAATGCCGCGGTAGAAGCCTTCGGCGAGCTTGCGGTTGTTGATGCGGAGCTTGAAGGCAGGTATGGGCAGGGCCGAAAGCGCCTCGGCAATGACCAGCGCCAGCTCCACGTCGTAGCGGAAGGGCAGCTCGCCGTCGGCCACCACGTCAATGTCAGCCTGCGTAAACTCGCGGGCCCGTCCTTCCTGGGGTCGCTCGCCGCGCCACACCTTCTGGATCTGGTAGCGGCGGAAAGGGAAGGAAAGGTAGCCGGCGTTTTCCACCACGTAGCGGGCAAACGGCACGGTCAGGTCAAAGTGCAGGGCCAGCTGGCTTGGGTCGGCCTTGGCACTCGCGGCAGCATTGCCGTCGTCGTCCTGGAGGCGGGAAAGGGCATACACCTCCTTGTCGATCTCGCCCTTGCGCAGCAGCTGCCCCACGGTTTCCACGGCCCGTGTTTCCACGGAACTGAAGCCGTGCAGTTCAAAGGTACGGCGCAGCGTGTCCAGCACATGCTGCTCCACCAGCCGCTCCTGCGGCAGCCACTCGTGGAAACCTGACAGGGAGGCGTTGCGGGCCATGGGTGGGGCTCTCCTTACATGCCTGCGCACCAATCCCGCCACGGTTTGGCGCGGCAGGGGCTGGTACAGGGAAAAGTGATGGTGTGAAGTGCACGGTGCCACGCACGCATCGGTAAATCAAATACATGGGTAAACTGGCATCCGGCTGCCATTTTATAAGATTTCGCGGGCCGCCCCAACTTGTCCCCGCCGGGTTCCCGCGGCTTGCGCCCGGCCCGTGAAGAAGTGAAAAGAGAGTCAGCGTTGGCTAACAGTAAAAAGGACGACCGTGAGGCCAAGGCACGCGTGGCCCGGATGCAGGCGAACCAGCGCATGCACCAGGACGGGCTGGCACGCCGCAAGCGGGACAACCTGATCGCCGCAGCGGCCATGGTGGTTGCCGTCGGCGTCGCCGTCGTCCTGGCCCTGACGGTTTTTTCCGGTTCCAGGAACGACGCCGCTGCCACCGACAATCCCTCCGCCACCTCCAGCGCGTCCCCCACTGCCGCGCCTGCCCAAACGAACAGCCCCACGGTTCCGAAGGCCGAGTCGGCTGCGGGCAAGGTCTTCACGGGAACGCTGACGCTCAACGGCCAGCCCCTGGGAGTGGAGTTTGACGGCACCAAGGCCCCCCAGGCGGCTGCCGTGTTCAAATCCCTGGCGGACAGCAAGTTCATGAACGGCAAGGTCTGCCACCGGCTCGCCGATGCGGCCAACTTTGGCGTGCTCCAGTGCGGCTCCCTCAAGGGCGACGGCAACGGGGACCCCAACTACCAGTGGGGGCCGGTGGAAAACTCGCCGGCCGACGGGAAGTACCCTGCCGGGACCATTGCCGTGGCACGGGGCTCCAGCACCTATTCCAACGGCACCCAGTTCTTCATCACGTTCAAGGACACCATCCTCCCCCAGGACACCGGCGGTTACACGATTGTCGGCAAGGTGACCAGCGGCCTGGACGTGGTGACGAAAATCGCCGCCGGCGGCATCACCCCGGGCGCGGGCGGCGCCACTGACGGTGCACCCAAGACAAAGGTCACGATAGACTCGCTTACGCTGAAGTAATCACGAATGGCCCCACCACCCGGGCGGCGCATGCGAAGCACCGGTTGGCAGCACCCTCGATGCCGGCCACATCGAACTGCACCACAGACCTGCCAGATTTCCCTCGACGCGAAAGACTTTTAGCGGTGACACACAGTCAAGAATCCGACGAAACAACGGCCACACTCACTGAACAGGGCATTGACGATTCCACCGTCACAGCCCCTGCGGCCGAGGCCCCTGAGGCCCCCGAGGCTCCTGCGGCGGAGGCCCCCGCCGGGCAGCCGGCGCCCGATGCAGCTCCATCGGCTCCGTTGCCATCAGCTCCCGCGCCTTCAGCTCCCGCGCCCTCTCCGGCAGCCTTCGCGGCCCGTCCCAAGGCCCCGGCCGCTGCTCCCCTTGCCGCACCGGCACCCGCTCCGGCTGCGCCGCCGGCCGTGGACCTGGAAGAAGCCGCCAAGTTTGGCCGTGCCGAAGATGACGGCACAGTCTTCCTGCTCCTGAACGGCGAAGAATTCCCCGTGGGCCAGTACCCCGGCGCCAGCAAGGATGAGGCCCTGGCCTACTTTGCCCGCAAGTTCGAGGACATCACCGCCCAGCTGACCCTGCTGGAACAGCGTGTCGAAGCCAAGGCACCCACCGCGGACATGAACAAGACACTCAGTCACCTGCGCGACCAGCTCGGTGAGCGGACCTCGGTGGGCGACGTTGCGGCCGCGCTGGCCCGGCTGGACGCCCTGTCGGAAAGCATCAAGGCTCTCCAAGGCGCCGAGCGTGCCTCCCATGAAGCCGCGCGCAGCGTGGAGCTGGCAGCCCGCGAAGCCATCGTGGCCGAGGCTGAAACGATCGCCGGCGAAGACCCTTCCGCAATCCTGTGGAAGGTCAGCAGTGCCCGCATGAATGAACTCTTTGAATCGTGGAAGCAGGCGCAGAAGACGGGCATCCGCCTGGGCCGCGCCACGGAGGAGGGGCTGTGGAAGCGCTTCCGGGCAGCCCGGACGGTCTTCGACCGCCACCGCCGCGCCTACTTCTCCCAGCTGGACAATAACAACGCCTCCGCAAAGACTGCCAAGGAAGCCTTGATCAAGGCGGCCGAGGACCTTTCCACCTCCACCGACTGGGGCCATGCCGCCGGCGAATACCGCCAGCTCATGGACCAGTGGAAGGCGTCCCCGCGGGCCAGCCGCAAGGACGACGACGCCCTGTGGAACCGCTTCCGCGCGGCCCAGGACAAGTTCTTCACGGCACGCCAGAATGCCAACGCGGCCCTGGATGAGGAGTTTGGTGCCAACCTGGTGGTCAAGGAGGCACTTGTCGCCGAGGCCCAGGCCCTGCTCCCCGTCAAGGACCTGACCGCCACCAAGAAGGCGCTGCAGTCCATCCGCGACCGCTGGGAAGAGGCCGGCAAGGTTCCCCGTGCCGACATGCAGCGCATCGAGGCAGGGCTGCGCAAGGTGGAGGACGCCGTCCGCGCCGCCGACGAGGACAACTGGCGCCGCAGCGACCCGGAAGCCAAGGCCCGCACCAGCAGCGCACTGAGCCAGCTCGAGGCGACCATCGCGGCGCTGCGGGACGAGTTGTCAGCCGCCGAACTGGCCGGAGACGCCCGCAAGGTCGCCAAGGCCCAGGAGGCCCTGGCCGCCCGCGAACTGTGGCTGGAGCAGATTCGCAAGGCAGCCGAAGACTTCTCCTAGCAAACAATGGGCCCCTGGGCCGGGTTGTCCACAATCCGGCCCAGGGGCCTTTTATGTGCCCGCATGGGCGTGCAAGCTGTAGGCATGAGTGATCCCCAGGAAGCATTCGGCATCCTCTCCCCCGGCTGCGAGTTCGAGGTGCCTGAGCTGTGCGCCATGGTGCTGGACCATGTGGTGGTGCCGGTGTTCGGCCAGGCCTTCCGTTCGGTCGCCGAGCCGGAGACCCCGGCGCTGAGGGCGGCCGCCATGGCCAGCCTGGTGCCGGACAACCTGGCGGGGCGGGCGGCCCTGGGCCGGATGTCGGCTGCCTGGGTCTACGGCTGCGCCCCGCGGCCGGCCATTGTGTGCCTGCTGATCAGCAGCGGGCACCGCAGCAGTGCCCTGCCGGCCCGAAGCGGCTGCAGCCTGCACGAAGTCCGGCTGGATTCGCTCGACGTCGAACGCCTGGGCGGCACGCAGGTCACCTGCGCGCTGCGCACGGCAGTTGATGTGGCCGTCACTGAATCGGCCGAATTGGCCACGGCCACGCTCTGGTCCCTGGCGAACAGTGCATCCCTGAACTGCCCGCTGGGGCGAATCAGGGCGGCCGTGGCGGCAGCCTCCCACGTTCCCGGCAAGCGCCGTGCGCTGGAGCTCATCGACGACATGCTCGCTGGCGGCCGTGCATGGGGACAAGCTGCCACGGAAGGCGGCGCCCTTGCCTAGTTCCTGCGTTGCGAACCGGACGTCCGGTAGACGTCATAGACCCCGTCAATGCGACGCACGGCATTCAGTACGTGGTGCAGGTACTTCGGGTCCCCCATTTCGAAGGCGAAGCGGGAGAGCGCCACCCGGTCGCGTGAGGTGTTCACGCTGGCGGCCAGGATGTTGACGTGGCTTTCGGACAGGACCCGGGTGACGTCGGACAAAAGGCTCTTGCGGTCAAGCGCCTCGACCTGGATCTCCACCAGGAACACACCTGACTGCGTGGGCGCCCATTCCACCTCCACCAGCTTGTCGGGTTCGTTCTTCAGGTGGATCAGGTTGGGGCAGTCCTCCCGGTGCACCGAGACCCCCGACCCCTTGGTGACGTAACCGGCAATGGGGTCCGGCGGCACGGGGGTGCAGCAGCGCGCCAGCTTCACCAGCACCTCGCCCACGCCGTGCACGATGACCCCTGAATCGGAAACCCTGGAGCGGGTGTTGGAGACGTGCGTGTCCAGCGGGGGCGCCGCGTCCTCGATGTCGTCACTGACCCCCAGGACGTCCACGAGGCGTTCGACGACGGACTGCGCCGAGGTGTGGCCGTCGCCCACGGCCGCGTACAGCCCGGCAATGTCCACATAGCGAAAGTGTTGGGTGACGGCCATGAGGACGTCGTGGGTCATCATTTTCTGCAGGGGAAGGTTCTGCTTGCGCATTGCCTTGGTCAGCAGTTCCTTGCCCTTTTCAATGGACTCTTCGCGGCGTTCCTTGCTGAACCACTGCCGGATCTTGTTCCGCGCCCGGGCACTCTTGACAAAGTTTTGCCAGTCCTGGCTGGGCCCGGCACCTTCGGCCTTGGACGTGAAGATCTCCACCGTGTCGCCATGTTCGAGCTCGCTGTTCAGCGGCACCAGCTTGCCGTTGACGCGGGCCCCCACGGTGCGGTGGCCCACCTCTGTGTGCACGGCGTAGGCGAAGTCCACCGGCGTGGACCCGGCAGGCAGGGCAATGACCTGCCCCCTGGGCGTGTAGACAAACACTTCGCGGGCGTTCATCTCGTACCGCAGCGAGTCGAGGAACTCGTTGGGGTCTGACGTCTCCTGCTGCCAGTCCACCAGCGTGCGCAGCCAGTTCATGTCCTCCTGGCCGGACACCGGGTTCTTGCTGCCGGTCTTGTACTTCCAGTGGGCGGCAACCCCGTATTCGGCCCGTTGGTGCATTTCATGCGTGCGGATTTGAATCTCCACCGATTTGCCGTCCGGGCCGATCACCGTGGTGTGCAGCGACTGGTACATGTTGAACTTCGGCATGGCGATGTAGTCCTTGAACCGGCCGGGCAGCGGGTTCCAGCGGGCATGGACGGTGCCCAGGGCGGCATAACAGTCCCGCACCGTGTCCACCAGCACGCGCACGCCCATCAAGTCATTGATGTCGTCAAAGTCCTTGGCCCGCTGCACCATTTTTTGGTACACGGAATAGTAATGCTTGGGCCGGCCGGTGATTTCAGCCTTGATCTTCGCGACCCTGAGGTCATCGGCAATTTGCCGGCGGATGGCGCCAAGCTGCTTTTCACGCTCGGGGGAACGGTCCTGGACCATGCGGACCAGTTCCTCATACACCTTCGGGTACAGCGCGGCGAAGGAAAGGTCCTCCAGCTCCCACTTGATGGTGTTCATGCCCAGGCGGTGGGCCAGCGGGGCAAAAATGTCGAGGGTCTCGCGCGCCTTGCGGCCGGAGGATTCCGCGGAGACAAACCGCCAGGTGCGTGCATTGTGCAGCCTGTCGGCCAGCTTGATCACCAGCACGCGGATGTCCTTGGCCATGGCAATGACCATTTTGCGGACAGTCTCCGCCTGGGCCGTGTCGCCAAACTCCACCTTGTCCAGCTTGGTGACCCCGTCAACCAGCATGGCAATTTCATCGCTGAAGTCCCGGCGCAGTTCATCCAGGGTGTACGGGGTGTCTTCGACGGTGTCGTGGAGCAGGGCCGCGGCCAAGGTGGGCCCGCTCATGCCCAGTTCGGCCAGGATGGTGGCCACGGCCACCGGATGGGTGATGTAGGGGTCGCCGCTTTTGCGCTTTTGGCCTTCGTGGTACTTTTCGGCCACGGCAAAGGCCCGCTGGATGAGGTCGAAGTCTTCCTTGGGGTTGTTGGCCCGCACAATCCGCAACAACGGTTCAAGTATGGGTGAATGCGTTTCAGTATTCCAGCCCGCCAGCCGCGCCAGGCGCGAGCGGGTGCGCTCACGGCGGCCGGGAAATGTGGGCCGCACCTCCACGGGGTGCCTGGCCGGCTGGGCGCCGCCGTCGTCCTTGCCGTCCCCGGGAACTCCGGCCAAAAGCTCATGAGGGGGTGATTGGTCACTCACAGCGCATTGCCTCCCTCGAATCCCTTGCCCGACACCGCCACACCGGGCATTTACCTAGTGTAATCCCGGCGTGCCGGCACCCATGACCAAAAACCAAAGGGCCGCGGGGCGGATGCATGCATCCCCCACGGCCCTTCCGCGGGCCCCTGGAACGGGGCCTTCAGCTGACTCAGGCGTTAACGGCCTCAGCCGAACGGCGGCTGGCCACCTTCTTGGCCTGCTTGACCAGCTCCGGCTCCTTCTCGCGCAGCCATGAATACACAGGGGCGGCAACGAAAACAGTGGAGAAGGTACTGACAATAATGCCGATGAACAAGGCCAGTGACAGGTCGCGCAGCGTTCCCGCGCCCAGCAGCAAGGCACCGATGAACAGAATTGAGCCCACGGGGAGCACGGCCACCATCATGGTGTTGATGGAACGGACCAGCGTCTGGTTCACGGCCAGGTTCACTTCCTCCCCAAAGGTTCTTCGCGTGGAGGAGGATATGTCCGCGGTGTTTTCCCGGATCTTGTCGAACACCACCACTGTGTCGTACAGCGAGTAGCTGAGGATGGTCAGGAAGCCAATGATGGCCGACGGCGTCACCTCAAACCGGGAGGCGCCGTAGAAGCCCGCCGTGACCACCATGACCACCAGCAGGCCTATCGTGGCGGCAATCGACATGCGCCACGTGCGGAAATACAGGGCCATCAATACGGTGGCCAGCAGCACAAACACCACGAAGCCGATGATGGCCTGCCTGGACACGTCCTGGCCCCAGGTCGGCCCGACAAACGTGGACGTGATCTGGTTTTCGGTGACCCCGTACGCCGTCTTGAGTGCGTCCTTGACCTTGATGGTCTGGTCATCGGAAAGCTGGTCGGTCTGGACCTGCATGGTGTTTCCGGCCACATTGGTCACCACGGCCACCTGCCCCGGAATGGCAGCCGAGACTGCCCTCTCACCGATCGAAACGTCGGTGTGGGCAACGTCGGAGACGGTGAACTGCGAGCCGCCGCGGAACTCAATGCCGAAGTTGAAGCCGCCCACCAGGATGGGAACCAGGATCGAGAGCAGCACGGCCACGCCGGTGATGGCGAACCAGATGTTGCGCTTTCCCACAAACTCGTAGGATCGCTCGCCCGTGTAAAGCTCATTGCCAAAGGTAGCGAAGCTTTTCATTAGTTGTTCTCCTTGGAGTCGTCGGAGGACTCGGACTTGGCGGCTCCCGCTCCGCGGCTGCCCACCATTTCAGCTTCCTTGGCGGCAAGCCGCCGTTCGGCAATGGTCTGGCGGCGTTCGGCCTCGCCGGCAGCCTTGGCGTTCTTGCCCTTGGCCACTGCCAGCGACTCTTCCGGTGTGCGGATGCGTCCCGCGCCACGGTACAGCGGCACCGCGCCGAGCTGCTTCGGGTCCAGGCCCGAGAAGTGGTGGCCTTCGCCGAAGAACTTGGTGCGCGCAAGCAGCAGCAGGGTGGGGTGCGTAAACATGAAGACCACGATGAGGTCGGCCACGGCGGTCAGGCCCAGGGTGAACGCGAAGCCCTTCACGTTGCCCACGGACACAAAGTACAGGACCAGGGACGCCAGGATGTTCACGGCCTTGGAGGCCAGGATGGTGCGCTTGGCACGCAACCAGCCATTGTCGACGGCAGCCACCAGTCCGCGACCGTCGCGCAACTCGTCCCTGACACGTTCAAAGTAGACGATGAAAGAGTCCGCCGTCTGCCCGATGGAGACGATGATGCCGGCGACGCCGGCGAGGGACAGGCGGTAGTTTTCGCCCCAGCCGAGCAGGATGATGGCCAGGTACGTCAGGCCGCCTGCAATCACCAGGGAGAGGATCGTGACAAAACCGAGTGCCCGGTATTGGAACAGGGAGTAGATGACCACCAGGCCCAGGCCGATGAGACCGGCCAGGAGGCCCATTTCCAGCTGCTGGAGACCCAGCGTGGCCGAGATTTGCTGTTCGGACTGGATGTTGAAGCTAATGGGAAGGGCGCCGAACTTCAACTGGTCGGCCAGGGCCTTGGCGCTGGCCTCCGTGAAGTTGCCCGTAATGGAGGACTGCCCGTCCGTGATGACGGCCATGGAGGCCGGGGCGGAAATGACGTTGCCGTCGAGCACGATGGCGAAGCGGGCCTGGGGATCATTGGGATTGACCAGGTACTTCGAGTTGAGGCGCTGGGTGACGGTCTTGAACGCCGTGGAGCCTTCCGGCTTGTTCAGGGTCAGCTGGACGGCCCAGGTGTTCGTGGTGACGCCCTGCGCGCCGGACTGCAGTCCATAGGAGGCGGTGTTGATCCATTTTCCGGGGATTTCAACGGGGCCAAGGATGTACTTGACACCCGTGCCCGGCTCACACGCCACGGTCGGCTTGGCAGGGTCGGTATTGGCCGGCAGTTCGGTGATGGGGGCCACACAGCTGGTGCTCTCATATTGCTTCATGAGCGCCGCGGTGATCCAGTTGGAATCGCTGTCGTTGGCGGGAGCCGCCTTCGGGTCCGGGTTCGGCGTGAGGACGTTGGCGGCCACAAACGTGCTCAGCTTGTCCGCCGGCGTCCGCTGGGCAAGCGGCACCGCCGGTGAGGGGGCGTTGCTGGAGACAATGACGGCACGGAAGTTCATGTTGGCGGAGGCCTTGATGAGGTTGCGCTGTTCATCCGTGGGCTTGCCCGGCATCTGCACCACCACGTTGCGCCCGCCCTCGGTGGCGATCTGTGCTTCGGAGACACCCGAACCGTCCACGCGCTGGCGGATGATGGAGACGGCCTGGTTCAGCTGGTCCGCCGAGATGGCGGCATTCCCCTCCACCTTCGGGGAGAGGATCATTTCGGTGCCGCCCTCAAGGTCCAGTCCGAGCTTCGGCATCCACGAAGCGGCACCGTTGAGCACACCGCCGCTCACTGCCAAAATGCAAACAATTATGAGCGCCGCAAGCCAGAGCAGGGTTCTGCGGGCCTTGGACGTCGGGCCGGTTCGTGCCATCAAGGGATCCTTCTATTGGGTCACGGGAGTTATGAACATGGCAATGCTGCCGCAGCAAATCGCTTTGCTGCAGCAGCGCCAAACTCGAGTAAGCCTAGTTGTCTTTATTGTTTTCTTTGTTCAAGCGCGCCACGGTCTCCTCGACGGTTTCCTGGCTGGCGTCCCGGTTTCCCAGTCCCCCGGTCAGGGAGGAGACATCGTCGGGAATGGATTCCTCGGACAGGGCGGTGTCCTCGGGCTCGACAATCTTGGCGACAGTCAGGCTGTGCACTTCAACAATGACGCCGGGACTGATTTCCAGCTTGATCTTGTTGTTCGCCTGGTCGACATCCTTCACGTGCCCAAAGAGGCCAAAGTTCGTCATGATGTCCACGCCGGGGGCCAGCTTGGACTGCTTTTCCTGCGCAGCAGCCTTGGTCTTGCGCGACTTGCGGATCATCATGAGGATGAGCACACCAAACAGGGCGAACAAGATGTAATTCATGAAGCCGCCACCTGGCGCGGCGGCGGCCTGGTCGGCGGCGAGAATGCTACTCACAGTCACAGCGAAGGTTCCATTTCAGATAAGTCAACAGTTGGTGCCGGGCCGCGAAGAACGTGCCGGGCGTCATACCAGTCTAGGGGGTAAAGCTGGGCGTGCGGTCAAAAATCCGCCCAGGGGGTCCGATCCACGGCCCCCGAACGGTGAATCCCCTCCTGGGGGCGCCTGCGGACGTGGCTGATCGCCCACAGCTTAGTCGTCGATGTCATCCTCATCGAAGGGCAGCATGGCCGCAGCCACGGCATTGCCCGGCATCCGCAGGCCCAGGTGGTCCCAGGCGGCCGGCATGGCGATCCGCCCGCGGGGGGTGCGCCCCAGGAGCCCTTCGCGGACCAGGAAGGGCTCGGCCACGGTTTCCACGGTTTCCGGTTCCTCGCCCACGGCGATGGCGAGGGTGGACAAGCCCACCGGCCCGCCGTTGAACTTGTTGACCAGGGCCTCCAGCACGGAACGGTCAAGCCGGTCCAGCCCGCGCGCATCCACTTCGTACATGTCCAGTGCAGCCGAGGCCGTGCTGGTGTCAATGGTTTCAATCCCGTGCACCAGGGCCCAGTCGCGCACGCGCCGCAGCAGCCGGTTGGCTATGCGGGGCGTGCCGCGGGAGCGTCCGGCAATTTCGGCGAATCCGGCGCTGGTCAGCTTGAGGTCAAGCATGCCGGCCGATCTCCGGAGGACCAGTTCCAGCTCGGCCACCGAGTAGAACTCCAGGTGTCCGGTGAAACCGAAGCGGTCCCGCAGTGGACCGGGCAGGAGGCCGGCGCGGGTGGTGGCGCCCACCAGGGTGAAGGGCGGCAGCTCCAGCGGAATGGCGGTGGCTCCGGCACCCTTGCCGACAATGATGTCCACACGGAAGTCCTCCATGGCCATGTACAGCATTTCCTCTGCCGGCCGGGACATGCGGTGGATTTCATCCAGGAACAAGACCTCCCCCTCGGTCAGGGAGGAGAGGATGGCGGCAAGGTCGCCGGCATGCTGGATGGCAGGGCCTGAGCTGATGCGCAGGGGCGCATTCATCTCCGAGGCGATGATCATGGCGAGGGTGGTCTTGCCCAGGCCGGGGGGTCCGGACATGAGCACGTGGTCCGCGCTGCGGCCACGGATCCTGGAGGCCGCCAGGACCAGGGCCAGCTGCTTGCGCACCCGTTCCTGGCCCACAAAGTCGTCAAGGGTTTTGGGCCGCAGTGCCGCCTCGAGCTCCCGTTCCTCGGGTTCGGCCGCGGCCGCCAGCCCCGACGGGGGTGCGGGGGTGCGCGCGGCGGCCCCCAGGCTGATCTGGCCGGGCAGGCCGGCGCCCTGCGCTTGTTCCATGGCCTAACGCACCCGGCTTGCGGTGCGGGAATTGTCCTGGCCCAGCCAGCGGAGGGTGGCGCGGAGAATGGCCGGCACCTGCGGGCTTTCGGCCAGTTCCGGCTCTGCGGCCAAGGCGGCGTCAATGCTCTTGAGCGCCTCCCGTTCATTCCACCCCAGGCTTGTCATGGCGGCCACGACTTGGTCCTTCCATTCCATGGGCGCGTTCGACGCCGGTGCGGCGGCACCGGCGGAACCCGTCGGCTTGAGCTTGCCCTTGAGTTCCAAAACGATGCGCCCGGCCACCTTGGGCCCGACGCCCGGGACCTTCGTGAAGGCCTTGCCGTCGCCGCCGGAGACTGCCAGCCTGATGGCCTCCGGTTCCAACACGGCAAGGATGGCCAGGGCCAGGCGCGGACCGATGCCGCTGACGCTCAGCAGGGTGTCGAAGACTTCCCGCTCCCCCGCATCGGCAAAGCCGTAGAGCGTCATGGAGTCCTCACGCACGATCATGGCAGTGGTGAGCGTGGCCTCTTCCCCCACCGCGAGGCTGCCGAGCGTCTTGGGTGTGGCGTGCACCAGCATGCCCACGCCGTTGACGTCAATCACGGCCTGGGCCAGGGTGAGGTGGGCCACCGGACCGCGGACAAAACTAATCATGGGACTGCTCCTGGGGTGTGCCTGGCTGGTTACAGACAAAGCTACACCATATTTATCGAACATACTTCCGAACAATTACCGCCAGGCGTGGCCCGGCTTTTCTTTGTTCTTCTTGGTTTTCGCCCGGGTCTCGGCGTCGCGCCAGAGCTGTTGCGCCGCCGTCGTGCCTTTAGGGCCGGAGGCCAGGGAGTTGCCGCTGCGCCAGGCATGGGCAATGGCCAGGGCCAGCGCGTCCGCGGCATCAGCCGGGCGCGGGGGCTCGGTGAGCCGGAGGATCCGCACCACCATGGCCGTCACCGATGCCTTGTCCGCACGGCCGCTGCCGGTCACGGCGGCCTTGACCTCCGACGGGGTGTGCATGGCGACGGGAATGCGGCGCCGGGCCGCCGCCACCATGACCACACCGGACACCTGGGCCACGCCCATGACGGTGCTGAGGTTGGTCTGGGCAAAGACGCGTTCAATCGCCAGCACGTCGGGCTTAAACGCGTCCAGCCACTGGTCGATCGCTTCCGCGATGACCAGCAGCCGGCCGTCCAGTGATTGTTCGTGGGAGCTGCCCACCACGCCCACGGCCACCATGGTGGCCGTGCGGTTTGCGGCGACGTCCACCACGCCCAGCCCGCAGCGGGTCAGGCCGGGGTCGACACCAAGGACGCGCAGTTCCTAGTCCTCGTCAAGCTGGGCGAGGACCTCTGCGCTGATGTCTGCGTTGGAGTAGATGTTCTGGACGTCGTCCAGGTCCTCCAGCGCGTCATAGAGCCGCATGAACTTGCGGGCGTGCTCGACATCGAGTTCCACCTGCATGGAGGGGACAAAGCCGGCCTCGTCGGAGTCGTACTCGATACCGGCTTCGGCCAACGCCGTGCGGATGGCGGGAAGGTCCGCGGGGTCGGAGATGATCTCGAAGGTTTCGCCCTCGTCCTTGACCTCCTCGGCCCCGGCTTCCAGCACGGCCATGAGCAGGTCATCCTCGGTGAGGCCGTTCTTGGGAAGGTCCACGATGCCCTTGCGGGTGAACATGTAGGCCACCGAGCCGGGGTCGCCCATGTTGCCGCCGTTGCGGCCCACGGCAAGGCGGACCTCGGAGGCGGCACGGTTTTTGTTGTCCGTGAGGCACTCGATCAGGATGGCCGTGCCCTGGGGGCCGTAGCCTTCGTACATGATGGTCTGGTAGTCGACGGCGTCGCCCAGCAGGCCTGCGCCGCGCTTGATGGCCCGTTCGATGTTGTCCGCAGGCACCGAGGTCTTCTTGGCCTTTGTGACGGCAAGTTCAAGGGACGGGTTGCCGACAATGTCGGCACCGCCGATGCGGGCGGCGACTTCAATGTTCTTGATGAGTTTGGCGAACGACTTGGCACGGCGGCTGTCAATGATGGCTTTTTTGTGTTTCGTGGTCGCCCATTTGGAGTGGCCTGACATGGTTACGCTTCTCCTCTAATCATTCGAATAAAAAGTTCGTGGATGCGGCGCTCACCCGTCACTTCCGGATGGAAGGAGGTGGCCAGCAAGTGCTGCGAACGAACGGCTACCGCACGGACTTCTGGTTCAATCCTAGCGTTTTGTCCATCCGGGGGCAGTTCCACGCTGGCAAGCACTTCCACGGCGCCCCCCACCCGTTCCACCCAGGGTGCCCGGATGAACACGGCGTGGACTGGTTCGTCCGCTTCGCCGTCGCGTGCCAGGGCGCTGAATTGCAGCTCCGTTTCAAAGGAGTCCACCTGCCGGCCAAAGGCGTTGCGCCGCACCGTGATGTCCAGGCCGCCCAGTGTCTGCTGCGGATTCCCGTCCATGTCGCGCGCCGGGTCTGCAATGTCGTTGGCCAGCAGGATCATGCCGGCGCAGCTGCCATACACCGGCAGCCCTCCGTGGATGCGCTCCACCAGCGGCTCGCGCAGGCCAAAAATCCTGGTGAGCTTGTCGATGGTGGTGGATTCACCTCCGGGAAGCACCAGCCCGTCCAGGTCCGCCAGCTCGCCGGGGCGCCGGACCCCCACCACCCTGGCCCCGCAGGCCTCAATGGCGCGGGCGTGCTCGCGGACATCGCCCTGGAGGGCCAAAATGCCGATCAGGGGCTGGGTGCGGGTGGTGGAAATTGCCTGGGTTAAGTCGGTGAGAGTCACTTTTCCATCATAGTTCGGCCCCGGGTCGCCAACATCACATGCCCAGCCCGCGGGGCCGCCTGGCCGGCTGGCAGGCCGTGAGCAAGTAGCATTGTGCGAGGACTGACGTACTAAAGATGAGGTAAACCAAGTATGTGCGGAATCGCCGGTTACTACGGTTATGGGGAAGACGAAACCCTCCTGCATGCCATGAATGCGTGCATTGAGCACCGCGGCCCCGATGGCGAGGGCATCTACGCCAACGGCAACGTGGGGCTGGCCCACCGCCGGCTTTCCATCATTGACGTCGCCCACGGCCAGGAACCCATGTTCAGCGCCGACGGCGAAACCGTGCTGGTCTACAACGGCGAGGTGTACAACTACCTTGACCTGCGGGCCGAGCTCGAGGCCCTGGGGCGCTCCTTCTCCACCAAGTCGGACACCGAAGTGGTGCTGCAGGCGTACGAGGAATGGGGAGACGCCGCGTTCGACAAGTTCAACGGCATGTTTGGCTTCGCCATCCACGACCGGAAGAACAACCGGCTGGTCCTGGCCCGCGACCACTTTGGCATCAAGCCCCTCTACTACGCCACCGCCGGCACGCCCGAAGCCCCCGCGCTGCTGTTCGGCTCGGAAATCAAGCCCCTGCTGGCTGCCGGGAAGATCGATGCCGCAGTCAATGAGCGGATTCTATTCCGCTACCTGCAGTTCCGGATCCACGACGAGGAAGCCGAGACATTCTTTGCCGGCATCCACAAGCTCATGCCCGGCGAAAAGCTGGTGCTCAGCACGGTGGACACCGAAGCAGGACCGGCCGGCACCATCACCGTCAGCCCCTACACCCGGCTGAAGGAGGAACTGTCGGAGCTCGCCAAGATTGAGACCCCGTACTCGCCGGCCGTCATTGAGGAGTACCGCCAGCGCTTCACCGAGGGCGTGCGCCTGCGCCTGCAGTCCGAGGTCCCTGTTGGAACGGCCCTCTCCGGAGGCCTGGACTCGTCAGCCGTGGTGGCCACGATCAACAAGCTCATGCAGGAAAACGCGGCCGCCACTGATTCCCTCGGCGCCAAGCAGCAGACGTTCTCCGCCATTTTCCCCAACTCCATCAACGATGAGGAAAAGTACGCCGACGCCGTCCTGGCCCGCTGCGAAGGCAATGTCACCAGCCACAAGATCCGCCCGCAGGCCTCCGAGTTCGTGGCTGACCTGGAGGACTTTGTGCGCACCATGGAGGAGCCCATCATCTCCTCCGGGCCGTACGCCCAGTACCAGGTGATGCGTGAAGCCTCCAAGCACGTGACAGTGCTGCTGGACGGCCAGGGCGCCGACGAAATGATGGCCGGCTACATCCCCTACTACTTCGCCTACCTGCGCCAGCTGAAGAAGAGCGGTGCGAATGCCAAGCTGGCCAAGGAGCTCGCCTCCAGCGCGGACATCCTGCTGCGCCTGGCCCGCTTCCGCATCCAGGGCATGCTGACGTTCAAGAAGGACGCCGGCATTGCCCCGCTGCTGGACAAAAAGTTTGTCGCCGCCCACAAGGCCGAGAAATTCTCCAACATCCCGGACAACCTCAAACTGCGCCTCATCGACGACCTCTTCCACAAGTCACTGCCGGCCGTGCTGCGCTACGAGGACAAGAACACCATGCGCTTCTCCCTGGAGGGCCGCGTGCCGTTCCTGGACAAGGAAGTGGTGAAGTTCCTCTTCAGCCTGGACGACGAGTCCATCATCAAGGGCGGCTGGAACAAGCGGATCCTGCGCGATGCCACCCGCGAACTTCTGCCGGAGATGATCAGCAACCGCCGCAACAAGATCGGCTTCACCACACCCGAAGCCGAGTGGTTCTCGCTCATGAAGGAAAAGATTTATGAGATCTTCCTTTCCTCTTCCTTCGGCTCCCGCCCGTACTGGAACCAGGACCACGTCATCTACGCCTTTGAGGAGTACCTCAGCGGCAAGAGCGCCGGCTCCACCATGGTGTTCTGGCGCCTGATCAACACCGAGCTGTGGCTGCGCGAGTTCTTTGACGAGCCGCCCGTCCTCGCCGGCATCGTGGGCAAGAGCGACTACATCCCCAATGCCGACAAGCAGCTCGACATCGTGCTGCCCGGCGCAGCCGGCACCTTCCGGCGCTATCCGCTGCGTACCGAAGTCTTCTACAAGGAAACCGACTTCGACCCCGCCGTCGTGAGCTATGTGAAGCGCTTCTTTGACGGGCTGCCGGAAGCCGGCGGCGACCACGGCACCGCCACCGCAGACACCCCGTGGTACCTGTTCCTCTCGGAAAAGATCGTGGCCATGACCCAGGGCCGCTCCATCCCGGTCTGGGACATCAAGGTTTCCGGCGCAGCACGCTTCTTCTCCAAGTTCGTCACCCGCAACCCCGGGGGAATCGGCCTGGCCAGCCCCTGGTCCATGCAATTGGCCATCGACGAGGTGGGGCTGCCGCGCATCATGTACGCGTCCGCACGCAGCGTCATCGGCAAGCTGCAGGGCAAGTCCGGCGTGTTCTATGAGGTGGTGGGCCACAACATCAACGCGATCGACGGCGCTGCCGGCTACCAGGTGGGGACCTCCACCCACTCGGTGAAGTACGCTCCGCTTGACCCCGACGGCGTCGCATCCCGCCTGAGCAGGCTCGTCAGGGAGAGCGTACCGGCCGAGTACGCCAAGACGTTTGCCGGCACTGCCATCATGGATGCCAACGACCTTGGCGTGGTGGCCCTGGGACACGACACCAAGCTGGGCAAGGAAACCCTGGAAAACATCTTCCGCGACAACCCGCAGGGCCAGACCACGGAGACCACGCCCATGTCCCTGGTCTTCACCCAAAAGTAGCCGCCTGCCGCAGTGAAGGAATCCCATGGTCACGATTGCCGATTGCCAGCGGACCCAGCATGCCTGGTTCAAGGCTCTGGCGGAGGCAACGGGCGGGAGGTCATTTTCCACCCACCGCATGGAATGGGTGTGGCTGCCGGAAACCCGGGAAATGCTGTGCCTGTTTCCCACGGAGATCACCGAATCCGGCTTGCTGCCGGCCATGGCGGAGGCCCGGCGGCGCGGGGCCGCCACCGTGGGAATCTGGTTGAATGCCGCCGTTCGCGAGGGCATTCTTCCCCGTCACCGCTTTGAGCGCGGCTGGCAGCCGTGGTGGATGACGGCGCCCGTGGACGCGGGAATTCCTGCCGAGGGGCCTGCGGATGAACGTGTCACTCTCACCTGCGTGGCGGAGAACCAGGCGTGGCTCGCCACTGCACGGTTGGGCGGCGAATGGGCCGGCCGCGCATATGCCTTCATGCCCCCGGAGCAAGGCGGCAAGCACTTGGCCGGCATCTATGACATGGAAGTCGCGCTGGACCACCGGCGCACAGGCCTGGGCACGGCACTCCTGGGCAGGCTGGCCGTGACGGCCGCCATTGCCGGTGCTGAGCACCTGCTGCTCAACGCCACCCCGGAAGGGCAGCGCCTGTACCGGACGCGCGGCTTTGAGCTCGTTGGCAAGGGCCAGACCTGGTGGCACCACCTGCCCCATTAGGGGACGCGGGTTAACGCCGTCGGGCCTGCCGAAACCCTGGGGTTCCGACAGGCCCGTCAACCGGCGGCTTGGGTGTTACCAGCCGCGCTCGGCGAGGCGGTGCGGCTCGGGGATGTCGGCGACGTTGATGCCGACCATGGCCTCTCCCAGGCCGCGGGAAACGTCCGCGATGACCTTGGCGTCGTCGAAGAAGGTGGTGGCCTTCACCACGGCGGCGGCGCGCTGGGCCGGGTTGCCGGACTTGAAGATGCCGGAGCCGACAAACACGCCGTCGGCGCCGAGCTGCATCATCATGGCGGCGTCGGCCGGGGTGGCGATGCCGCCGGCGGTGAACAGGACCACGGGCAGCTTGCCGCTCGCGGCAACTTCCTTCACCAGCTCATAAGGGGCTGCCAGTTCCTTCGCGGCAACGTACAGCTCGTCCTCCGGCAGGGCCGCCAGCTTGGCAATCTGGGCCCGGATCTTGCGCATGTGGCCCGTGGCGTTGGAGACGTCACCGGTGCCGGCCTCGCCCTTGGAGCGGATCATGGCCGCGCCCTCATTAATGCGGCGCAGGGCCTCGCCGAGGTTGGTGGCGCCGCAGACAAAGGGAACCTTGAAGTTCCACTTGTCGATGTGGTGCTCGTAGTCGGCCGGGGTCAGGACCTCGGACTCGTCCACGTAGTCCACCCCGAGGGACTCCAGGACCTGGGCCTCAACAAAGTGGCCGATCCGGGCCTTGGCCATGACGGGAATGGACACAGCGGCAATGATCGCGTCAATCATGTCCGGGTCGCTGGCACGGGACACGCCGCCCTGGGCGCGGATGTCGGCCGGCACACGCTCCAAGGCCATGACGGCAACGGCGCCGGCATCCTCGGCAATCTTGGCCTGCTCAACGTTGACCACGTCCATGATGACGCCGCCCTTGAGCATCTCGGCCATTCCACGCTTGACCCGGCTGCTGCCAGTCACCGCTGATACATCGCTTGTAGACACAAAAACCCCTCTGGGAAGGAACGAAAATAGTTGGCTTGCCGGCGATCGGGTTCCGCCGCACGGGTACGCCCATTCTATTCCCGGAAACCCCGGGGGCTGAAACCGGCGTTACTTCCCGGCGGGTTGGCTGTCGTGGAGGGCCTGGCGGCGGACCGTGCCCACCCGCTGGAAAATGGTCACCAGGCTGGCAACGGCCAGCAGGACAAGCACGACGGCGAGCACGGCTTCGGGGATGCCCAGGCCCACCAGCCCGGTCGCCACAAGGACCACCACGAGGCGGTCGGAGCGCTCGGCAATGCCGACATTGGCGCTCATGCCCAGCCCCTCGGCACGGGCCTTGGCGTAGGAGACGATGGAGCCGAGCACCAGGCAGGTCAGGGCCATGGCGGCGATGAAGCTGTTGTGTCCGCCGGTGTAGAACCAAATCACGATGCCGGCAAAGACTGCGCCGTCGCCCACGCGGTCAAGGGTGGAATCCAGAAACGCCCCCCACGTGCCGGTGCGGCCCGTCATCCGGGCCATGAGTCCGTCAATAATGTCGGAAAAGACGAAAATGGTGATCACCACGGTGCCCCAGAACAGCTGGCCCAGGGGGTAGCCGACAAGTGCCCCGCCGGCCACGCCCAGCGTGCCGATGATCGTGACGGCGTCGGGGGAAACTTTCAGGCGCACCAGCAAGGCGGCAACCGGGGTGAAGATGGCTGCGAACAGCGCGCGGGCATACTTGTTCAGCATTGGATAACCTTATTCAACTTCTAGTCCTAAGCTCCCTGTTCAACCGTATCCCAGGCGGCCCCAACCTGGCTGCGGACGTCGCCGAGCGTCTGCGTGATGGCCTTGGTGCCGGCAATGATCGGCAGGAAGTTTCCGTCCCCGCCCCAGCGCGGAACAATGTGCTGGTGCAGGTGGGCTGCGATTCCAGCCCCGCCCGTAACCCCCTGGTTCATGCCCAGGTTGAAGCCGGAAGGGCCCGATACGGCCCGCAGCACGCGCATGGCCTGCTGGGAGAGGGCCGCAAACTCGGCAGTCTCCTCCACCGTCAGGTCCGTGTAGTCGGGGACATGGCGGTAGGGGCAGACGAGCAGGTGCCCCGGGTTGTACGGAAACAGGTTCAGCACCACATACGCCAGCTCCCCGCGGTGGACAATGAGGGATTCGGCGTCCGACCGTCCCGGGGCCTCGCAGAACGGGCAGTTGTGCGAACCGGTGACCTGTTCCTGCCCGCCCTTGACATAGGCGAGCCGGTGCGGCGTCCACAGCCGCTGAAAGGCATCAGGGACTCCCGGAAGCTCAAAGTCGTCCTGCATGGACGCCACACCCTGTTCGCTCACGCCGTGCGGTTCCTGACTGCTTCGACAATCCTGGCCACGGCCTCTTCAACGGGCACGCCGTTGTCCTGGCTGCCGTCGCGGAAGCGGAAGGAGACTGCCTTCGCGTCGGCGTCGTCCCCTCCGGCGATCAGCACAAACGGGACCTTGTCCTTGCTGGCCGTGCGGATCTTCTTCGGGAACCTGTCGCTGGAGACGTCCACCTCGGCGCGGATGCCTTCCTTCTTAAGCTGCGCAACGACGTCGAACATGTAGTCGTTGAACGCCTCGGCCACGGGGATGGCCACCACCTGAACCGGTGAGAGCCAGGCCGGGAAGGCCCCCGCATAGTGTTCGGTCAGCACGCCCATGAACCGTTCCACGGAGCCGAACAGGGCCCGGTGGATCATGACGGGGCGCTGGCGCGTGCCGTCGGCCGCCTGGTATTCCAGTTCAAAGCGCTCGGGGAGGTTGAAGTCCAGCTGGATGGTGGACATCTGCCAGGTGCGGCCCAGCGCGTCCTTGGCCTGCACGGAGATCTTCGGGCCGTAGAAGGCGGCGCCGCCGGGATCGGCCACGAGCTCCAGCCCCGACGCCGTGGCGACCTCGGCCAGCGTGGCGGTGGCTTCTTCCCACACGTCATCGGAGCCGACAAACTTTTCCGGGTCCTTCGTGGACAGTTCCAGGTAAAAGTCGTTCAGGCCGTAGTCCTTGAGCAGCGACAGCACAAAGTTCAGCGTGTTGGTGAGCTCATCCTTCATCTGCTCCTTGGTGCAGTAGATGTGGGCGTCGTCCTGTGTCATGCCGCGCACGCGCGTCAGGCCGTGGATCACCCCGGACTTCTCATAGCGGTACACCGAGCCGAACTCGAACAGGCGCAGCGGCAGTTCCCTGTAGGAGCGTCCGCGGGAGCGGAAGATCAGGTTGTGCATGGGGCAGTTCATGGGCTTGAGGTAGTAGTCCTGGCCGGGCTTGCGGACCTCGCCGTCCTCACCAATCTCCGCATCAACGTGCATCGGGGGGAACATGCCGTCCCGGTACCAGTCCAGGTGGCCGGAAACCTCATACAGGTTGGCCTTGGTGATGTGCGGGGTGTACACGAACTCGTAGCCGGCCTCGACGTGGCGCTTGCGGGAGTAGTCCTCCATCTCCTTGCGGATGATTCCGCCCTTGGGGTGGAAGACCGGCAGGCCGGAACCCAGCTCGTCCGGGAAGGAGAACAGGTCGAGTTCCACGCCCAGCTTGCGGTGGTCGCGGCGCTCGGCCTCGGCAATGCGCTCCTGGTATGCCTTCAGGGCGTCCTTGGTGGGCCAGGCCGTGCCGTAGATGCGCTGCAGCTGCTGGTTTTTCTGGTTGCCCAGCCAGTAGGCTGCCGAGCTGCGGGTCAGCGCGAAGGCGTTGGAGATCAGCTTGGTGTTGGGCAGGTGCGGGCCGCGGCAGAGGTCGCACCACACTTCCTCACCGCTCTTGCGGTCGATGTTGGCATAGATGGTGATGTCCCCGGCACCCACCTCAACATTGACGCCCTCGCCGGCCGTGTCGGCGTCGGACTTTTTGCCCAGCAGCTCCAGCTTGTAGGGCTCGTTGGCCATGGCCTCGCGGGCCTCGTCCTCGGAAACCACGCGGCGGGCGAACTTCTGGTTCTGGTTGATGATCTTCTGCATCATCTTCTCCAGCGTCTTCAGGTCCTCGGGCGTGAAGGGCTCGGCCACGTCAAAGTCGAAGTAAAAGCCGTCCGTGATGTACGGGCCGATGCCCAGCTTCGCATCCGGGCGCAGCTGCTGCACGGCCTGGGCCATGACGTGTGCGGTGGAGTGGCGAAGCACGTTCAGCCCGTCCGGGGAGTCCAAGGTGACGGGCTCGACGGCGGCGCCCTCCTCGAGGGGGCTGTCCAGGTCCGTCAGGACCCCGTTGACCCGGGCGACGACGACGTCGCGGCGTTCAAAGAACAGCTCGGCGCCGGTGGTGCCGGTGGCCACCGTCGTCGTCTCGCCGTCGACATTGATGGTGATCTGCGTATCCACTGGCACGTGTAACTCCTTGATTCGTCATGTCCGGCCATAAGTCCCGGCAACATACGGGGGGTGCTGGGGGCCTCCTTGATCGTATCGGTTTGCTGCTGCCCCAACCAACACCGGCTGCGGGAGGGGCAGTGAGGGCAGCTCGGCCAGGTCCCAGGCCTCCAGCGCCTGCAGGCTGATGCCGCGCGGGCCCGTCCGCCGGGTCAGGCCGCGGATCAGCAGCAGCCGGGTGCCAAACAGCAGCGGGCCTGACTTTTCCTGCGCCTCCGTGAAAAAGGTGGCGTCCACACAGCCGGTGCCGTCGTCGATGCTGATGAACACCACCCGCTTCCCCCCGCGCATGGGCGGGGTTTGGGTGGCCACCCGCACCCCGGCGACCAGCACCTCGGTGTTGTTGCGCAAGCCCAGCAGCTGGTCCGACTTTGTCACCCCCAGCTCCTTCAGCAACGCCGCATGGCTGTCCATCAGGTGGGCGCTGGCATCCAGGGAGAGCAGGTCCAGCTCCGTCCGCACCGTCTCCGCCAGGGTGGGGGCAGGCAGTTCCGCGGCAAGGGTGCCCAGTTCCAGCTCCCCCAGCGGCAGGTGCAGCTGCCCCTCCATGGGCTCGCTGCGCCTTGTCTGCCTGGCCACAGGCAGGCTGTTCACGTGGGCAATGAGGTCGGCGCGGTTGGCGGTGTTGCCGCTCCCTTTTTGGGCTTCACGCTGCAGGGAATCCAGGGCGCCCAGCTGCGCCAGCCGCTTGAGGATGGGCCGGGACACCCTGGCACGGTCGCGGAGGTCTGCCAGCGAGTCATAGGGCTGGCCGGCCACAATGCGCTTGAGTTCGGTGCCGGAAAGCCCATAAATGTCCGACAGGCTCAACCGGATGCCCGTCACCGGCCCTTCCGCGGCTGCCAAACGTTCAGCCCGGTAATGCCCGGTGCTGGCATTGATGTCCAGTGGCAGGATGGGGATGCCCATGCGCCTTGCCTCGGCCACCAGCAGCCGCCGCGGGTACATTCCGGGATCGTGTTCCCACAGCCCCGCCAAGAATTCCGCCGGATGGTGCGCCTTCAGCCAGGCCGACTGGTAGGTGGGCATGGCGAAGGCAGCCCCATGTGCCTTGCAAAATCCAAAACTGCCAAAGGCCTTCAGCGTGCCCCACACCTCCTCAATGACCTCCGGGCTGTAGCGGCGTTTCCGGGTGGCATTCCGAAAGAACTCTTCCACGGAAGGCTCCTGCGAGGGGTTCCCCAGTTTGCGGCGGTACTCGTCGGCCTGTGAAAGGGTGCAGCCGGTCATGATGTGGAGGGTCCACAACACCTGTTCATGGAAAACAGTCACCCCATGGGTTTCGGCCAGGGCCGGCATCAGGTCCGGATGGGCGTAGTGTGCCGGGGTGAACCCGGCCCTGTTTTCCAGGAACGGCTTCACCATGTTGGACTTCATGGGGCCGGGGCGGAACAGCGAGATGTCGATGATCAGGTCATTGAATTCGGCCGGCGCCATTTTGCCCACCAGTTCGCGCTGGCCCGGGGACTCGATCTGGAAGCACCCCAGGGTGTGTGTGCTGCGGATCAGTTCGTAGGTGGGTTCGTCGTCGAGCGGGACGGCGTCCAGGTCAATGGTTCCGTCCTCCCCCACATAGGCCGGTCCCTGCCCATTGCTGTCCACCGGGTGTTTGCCGGCGGCGACCACTTCCGCCTTGGAGGGGTGCAGGCGGATGACCTCGCGCACGGCGTATGCCATGGCACTTTGCATGCGCACCCCCAGGACATCGAGCTTGAGCATGCCCATGGCGTCCATGTCATGTTTGTCGAACTGGCTCATGGGCAGGCCCAGTCCGCTGGGCTGCACCGGGGTGCGGTTCAGCAGTGTGGAGTCCCCCAGGATCACCCCGCACGGGTGCATGGAGATGTGCCGGGGCAGGCGGTCCAGCCTTTCGGTCAGGTCCACGAGCATGTCCAGCTGGGCGCCTCCTTTCGGGGGCCGGTCATCCAGGGAATGCTCGGGCAGTGAGTTTTCACGCCGGGATTGCTCGACCCTGGCGGCAAAGTCACGCAGCTCGGGTTTTTCCGCCAGGGCTTCCCGGAAGGAACTGGCCGAGAACCGCCACAGCTGCTTGGCGATCCCGTCAACGTCCTCCTGCTCCATCCCCAGGGCCAGTCCGGCGTCCCGCACGGCACCCCGGGCCCGGTAGGCGTTTTGCATGCTCATCAAGGTCACCCGCTGGGAACCAAAGCGTTCAAAGATGCGCCGGTACACGGCATGCCGTTCGGCGCTTTCGACGTCCAGGTCGATGTCCGGCAGGGTGGAGCGGTCACGGGAGAGGAATCGTTCAAACAAGAGCCCGTTGGCGATGGGGTCCACGGCGCTGATCCCCAGCAGGTAGTTGACCAGCGACGACGCCCCGGAGCCCCGGGCAGCCCGGCGCACCCCCATGGTGCGGATCATTTCGGAGACTTCCGCGACTGTCAGGAAGTAGGAGGCAAACCCCAGTTCGTTGATGGTTTCCATCTCCCGGGTCAGCCGGTCCCGCACAGCGGCCAGCCGTCCGCCCTGCAGCCCGGGGAAGCGCCAGCCCAGCCCGGCGTCAACCCGCTGCCAGAGTTCGCGCTCCGCCGGCTGCGCCAGCCCCAGCACGCCGGGTTCAGGGGTGCTGGGTTGTTTCCAGCCGAGGTCATGGACCGGATCGAGGCGGCACTTGTCCGCCAGCTGGTGCGTATTGGCCCACAGGAGGGAAAGCTCCCGTGCGCCGAAGCCACCCTGGCGTCCGATTTCACGAACCATGGCATGCATGTCCGTGGCGCCCTTGAGCCAGCCCTGTCCGGTGGGCTGCAGGTCCGGCGCACGCCGCATGGGGGCGATGGCCCGGGCCGCGTCAAGAACATCAGCCGTGGGGGCGTCGTCCCGGGTGCAGTAGCGCACGGCATTGGCCAGCACCGCCGGCACGCCGAATTCCTCGGCCAGCTTCAGCATGCGCACCGCGTGGGTGGTGCTCAGGGCGGTGCCAGGTTCGCTGAAGTGGCTGACAATTTCCACCGCCATGCTGCCGGCGGGCATGATTGCCGCCCAGGCCTGAAACTTGGTGCGCGGCAGGAGATACCTGCGTCCGGCCATGGCAAGGCCCACATTGGAAAAGGGGCCAAGCAGGACTGTCAAGGCCGGTTCACCGGTTTCCGGATCCAGCACCCCGGCCGCCAGTTGCGCCATGGTGAGCCCAACGGGTCCCCTGGGCCGGGAGTGGGCTGAGGACACCAGCCGGCACAGGGCGGCATAGCCGGCACCGGCGGGCAGGTCCCTGCCCCCATGCGCCAAAATGGCCACCCGGCCACACTCCACCAGCCCGCGGCCGTCCTGCTCCGGACCCGGTCCCTGGCGTTGGCCAGGCTGTGGGGCCAGCCGCGGTCCCGGCGGGCCCCCAAGGCCTTGCCCGGCCTGTTCCAGCCCGCCTGGTTCCACGATGGCCAGGTCCACGCCCAGCAGCGGATCGATCCCGGAGGCCATGCAGGCCTTGACATGCTTGACCACCCCATACAGCCCGTCCCGGTCAGTGATGGCCAGTGCATCTGCTCCGTCCGCGGCCGCAGCCTCCACCAGATCGACCGGCCAGGAAACACCGTAGTGGGCGCTGTAAGCGGAGGCCGCATGGAGGTGTACGAATTTATGCCGGTTCTCAGGCACTGAAATCCTGCCCTTCCGCCAGCTCAACCACGGCATCATGGACCTTGATGATGCGCCACCGCTCCCCCGGCTGGTACCGCACCAGGTCGAAGGTGGTCAGGGCAGCACCGGCGGGTGCGCCGTCGCGGTGGACCTGGACCCGCCAGATTTGGCGGTCCACCAGCCCAATCCCATCCCCCCGGGCGGCCCGGGTTTCCTCATCCCACCAGTTCCGCCGCTGGTACCAGCACAGGGGTTCTGCCGCCAGGGTGTAACGGCGCCCCTGCCACAGCAAGTGCAGCGGCACGCCGGCTGTCGACAGGGACACCTCAACGGAGTCACTAAATGTGCCCACCCAAGCTGCCACCTCCGTCCATACCGCAAAAAACCCGGCCACCTCCGGCACCGCAGGGCGGTCCATGGAAGGAACATTATTACAGGGATTTCGAAAATTACTAGAATGTATATTCTAGTGTAATTCAGTGTACGCTCACATCACGCGGCATGAAAGCCGTCAATTGGGAAGCATCTCGCCGGGCCGGGCATTCACAGCAGCCGCAGGGCGTTATGTACATAGCTGCCAGGGCATGAGGCGTCTAGCATGGCTTTATAGTCATCGGCGTGACCACGCTGCTGGCGCAAAACGACTATAAGGAGCGTTCCATGACTGACATGGTCACCCTCATCGCCAGGACCACACCGTTGGAGCGCGAGCTCAAAACAACCTCCCGCACGGTGGAAGAAACAGACCTTCCCCGCCTGGGCGAACTGTACTTCACGGCCTATGACCCCGGAGTTGCCGGCGAATCGCTCCAAGCCGCCCTGGAAGACATCAAGGCCTCCATGGCCGGGAAGTACGGGAATTTTCTGCCGAACGCCTCCCATGTTGCGCTGGATGAAGACGGCAAAATCGTGGCAGCAATCCTTGTCGTGGAACGAGCCATCGGCAGCGACACGCCCGACGCCCCCTTTATCATTGAACTCATCACCGACCGCCTCCACCGCCGGCAAGGATTGGCCGAGGACCTGGTATTGGCCACCATGGACACCCTGTTCAACGACGGCCAAAAGGACGTGGCCCTGCGGGTGGAGGCCAGCAACTCGGCCGCCCTTGCCCTCTACCTGTCCCTGGACTTCCGCCGCTGGTCGCCCGAAGAGGGCGAGGACTGAGGCGGCGCTGCAGAGTGCCAACAGACCACACACAGGGGGCATCATGGAACAACGGCTGAATTTCATATCACTGGGGGTCCGTGACGTTTCGCGTTCCCGGGACTTCTACGTCACGGGACTCGGCTGCGAGGCACGGCTTGACGTCCCCGGTGAGGTCATTTTCCTCCAGGTCAACCATGGCCTCATTTTGTCACTGTGGGACAGGGCCGCCATGGCTGCAGAGCTTGGCACGGACCCAGCCGCCCTTGATGCCTGTCCCATCCCGCCTGTGACGCTCAGCCACAACGTGTCCAGCCCGGAGGCGGTGGACGCCGTGGTGGGACAGGCCCGCAAGGCCGGCGCCGCCGTCGTCCGCGACCCGGCGCGCCAGTCATGGGGAGGCTACAGCGGCTACTTCGCGGACCCGGACGGCTTCCGCTGGGAAGTGGCCTACAACCCCACCTGGGATGTGGACGACACGGGCCGCGTCACAGTTTAATTCCCCATGTGGATCCCCGCTGTGAACAGGCTGGGAATCTGCCCGAAATTGCTGCGCCCGCGACATGTCCCGCCAATTCCCCCAGCTTGGCGTGTGACCATTGGCTGTGCCCACACCCGTAGAGGACGGCACTTTCGCATGCACAGAGTAAGGCGGCCCCGGCCATGATCCCCATAGCAGTTGCAGCACTCCTGGTGCTCGTCGTCCTGGCGGGCGCCGCCCGGGCCGTCACGGCACCATCGGCTCCGGCCAGGGTGGATGGTGCCGCACTGGCAGTTGCCGCCCTCGCCCCGGGTGCAATGCTGTGGAGCTTGATAGGGTCTCCGGCTGCCGCCGCTGCCGCCGGCTGCGCGGGAATGTGGTTCCTCTGGCGGGTGGCTGCACCGGCGGGCAGAGGCGAACGCCCTCCCGGGACCGGGAGGGGGGCGGCAGTTTACCGCCTGCTATATTCGGCCGTCGCCCTGTGGGCCTCCCTGGCACTGAACACCGTGCACCATGCCGGTGCCAGCCAGGAACTGGCCACCATCATCCAACACATGGCAGTGGCCGTGATCCTGAGCCTCTCCTGCGCGGGCTGGCTGCTGGGCACCTTCGCCATGCCGAAGGATTCAGCGCCAAGAATCCAGCCGGCACTCGGGGTGCAGGAAGCCCTCGCCGCGGTGGCGCTGGCCCTGTGCCTGTTCAGCATTATCTAACGGGATGGTGCCGCAGCCGCTGGTCCGGCGGCCGGCCTGGCCTGACATTCGCTCAGGCCTGACGTGCCATGAGCTCCGGCGAATCGTTGCGAACATTGCCAACCTCGGGGCCCACCAGGTCCAGCACCCAACCGGCAGCCAGGCTGTAGGACTCTGCCAGGACTGCGTCCAAGACAGTTTTCGGCGTCGTATTTCCCGGGTCCAGCCATTCACCCAGGGTGTCCTGCCCCAGCGGAACAGGAAGCCGGTCGTGGAGGGTTGCCAGTTCGCCGTCGGGCGGTGAAGCCATGGTGAGGATGGTGCAGGACAGCAGCCACTGGCCCGGATCCCCGTCCGCCAGGGCCGGGTCCTTCCACCACTCGTACAGCCCGGCGAAGGAAATAAGCCGGCCGCCGGGATTGTGGACAAAGTACGGCTGTTTGGCGCCTCCGGGAAGCTTCTTCCATTCGTAGTACCCCTCCACCGGGACGGCGCAGCGCCTGGACTTGGCGGCGGTGCGAAAGGTGGGCTTCTCCAGGACTGTTTCGGTCCGGGCATTAAAGGCCCACACTCCCACCGAGGCATCCTTGGCCCAGCGCGGCACCAAACCCCACTTGGCCACGTGCACCTGCCTGTGGGCCACGCCGTCAACAAGCCGCTCCAGCACAATGGGCACATCCGAAGTCGGCGCCACATTCCAGGAAGCGCGCAGCTCCAGGTTCTCGTCCGCCTCGGCTTCAAGTTCCGCAACCAGGTCGCCCACGGCCCGGGCCATCACATATCGTCCGCACATGCCATCCATCGTGCCACTTCCGGCGCCCCAATGGCGGGAATAGCCGGGCGAGCCGGTAGCGTTGTGGCTACGACGGCACAGAAATAGATTCGTAGGAGAAATAACGTGGAATACACCCCGGAAACCGGCACCATCACGATGTTTTCGACCGTTTGGTGCGGTTACTGCAAGCGCTTGAAGAAGCAGCTAGACGCCAAGGGGATTGGCTACACCGAAATCAACATTGAAGACACTCCCGGCACCGCCGAATTGGTGGAGAAGCTGAACAACGGGAACCAGACTGTGCCCACCGTGATCTATCCGGACGGCTCCGCTGCAACCAACCCGTCCCTCAATGACGTCATGGCGAAGCTGGGAGTCTGAACCGCCTTCCCTTCCGCAAATACAAGGAGTAAGACATGGTCCACCTGGTCCAGGGCGCAGTCGTGTTGTCCAAGGATGCCCCCGTCACACTGCAAACTGTAAGGGTGCCGGACCCCGGCCCCGGCGAGGCGCTGGTGGACATCCTCACCAGCGGCGTGTGCCACACCGACCTGCACTACAAACAGGGCGGCATCAGCGACGACTTTCCCTTCCTGCTGGGCCATGAAGCCACCGGCGTGGTCAGCGCGGTGGGCCCGGACGTGAGCAATGTTGCACTGGGCGACAGGGTGGTGCTGAATTGGCGGGCCGTGTGCGGCACCTGCCGAGCATGCGCCAAGGGTCAGCCGCAATACTGCTTCAATACGGCCAATGCCACGCAGAAGATGACGTTGGAGGACGGCACCCCGCTGACTCCTGCCCTCGGCATTGGCGCGTTCATTGACAAGACCCTGGTCGCCGCGGGGCAATGCACCAAGGTGGATGCCGACGTTGATCCCGCCGCCGTCGGCCTGCTGGGCTGCGGCGTCATGGCGGGCATCGGGGCAGCCATCAACACGGGCGGGGTCAAGCGCGGTGACTCCGTGGCCGTGATCGGCTGCGGCGGCGTGGGTTCCGCAGCCGTTGCCGGCGCCGCCCTGGCCGGTGCCACCACCATCATCGCCGTGGACCGGGACCCGCGAAAGCTGGCAACGGCAAGGAAACTCGGCGCCACACACACCGTCGACTCGGCCTCAGAGGATGCAGTGGCGGCCATCCGTGGACTCACGGGCGGATTCGGCGCCGACGTGGTGATTGACGCCGTGGGACGTCCCGAGACGTACCGGCAGGCGTTCTACGCCCGCGACCTGGCCGGCACGGTGGTGCTGGTGGGCGTGCCTGCACCGGAGATGCTCCTGGAGCTGCCCTTGCTGGACGTGTTTGGGCGCGGTGGCTCCCTCAAGTCCTCCTGGTACGGGGACTGCCTCCCGTCCCGTGACATTCCAATGCTGATCGAGCTCTACAAACAGGGCCGCTTGGACCTTGACACATTCGTCAGCGAACGAATCACCATCAACGACATTGATGCCGCGTTCACCAGGATGGGGCAGGGTTCCGTGCTTCGATCAGTCGTAGAACTCCAAGCCCGGCCCCAGACGGACCTCAGCTCTCCGTAAGCAGTTTTGCGTGGCGGGCGTAGACGGCCAGCACGGCTGCCTCCACGGCGTCCACGGTGATGCCCGGGACCAAGTCTTCCGCCGCCCCGGCGGTGTGCGGGTCCCATTCCAGGCCCAGGGCGCTGTAGGTATCAACGAGCACATCCCGGATGGGTGCAGAATTTTCCACCACAATCACCGAGCTGAACAGCCAGGCCCCTGCCACGACGCGCTGGGCCGTGCCTGCCAGCTTGAGGGCGCCCTCCAGACCCCTGCCAGGCCCGGCCGCGGGCCCGGGAACCCGCCCGAACACGCTGAACTCGCCGGGGCAGTACTCGCCGGGAATTTCCCCTACGCCTGCGTCAAGCCCCAGTGAGCGCAGTGCCTCCGTGAACAGTTCACCAAAAAAGCCAAACCTGGCCTTGGCGCCCGCAATGGCGTCCGCCTCGGGCTGGATGTGGTCCACCACCAGCGTGCCCTCGTGGTAGGCCGCAGCCCTGCCGCCTGCCCGCCGCACGGCCGGGACGAACCCGCGGGCTGCGGCTGCACGGGCGGCCTTGGCGTAGCCCGGCAGGCGGGTGTCTCGCTGGCCAAATGCGACGGTGGGCTGGGGGCGGTAAAGGCGCAGCATGGCCGGCCGCGCCCCGCTGCGGACCTCTGACAGCAGGTCCAGGCCACGATTGAGGTCGGCCCCGGCACCCAGGGTCTCCTGCTGCCTGTGGACCACGAGTGAGGCGGCCATCAGGCCGGGGCTGTCTGCTGTCATTTGGCGTCGGGAATGGGGCGGACCGTCAGGATCTGTTCGGAACGGCCGAACGGGCCCTTGATGTCGTGCAGGACGGATGATGTCAGCCCGACGCCGTCCGCCGCAAACGTCACATGCGTCTCCAGGCCAAGCCACTCACCCACAGGTTCACGGTGCACGTGGACGGACAGGTCCACGTTGGGGAACATGTAGCCTCCCGGTCCCGGCACCACCCGTGCTGAAATGCCGTTGGCACTGTCCACCAGCCCGAGGAGGCGGACCAGCGGGGACGTGGGAACGCCGTCGAGCATGGAATAGGGGCTGCGCAGCCATGCCCGGCCGCGGCCCGGGCGGTGCCCTGGTTCGACCCTGCCCTCAAGGCTCCTGATGAAGCCGCCTGGCCAAATCTCCATGCCGTCCCACGGCTCAGCATCATCCGGGCTGCCCATGGAGGGGTCCTCCAGTGCTTCCACGGCCCCGGTATCTCCGGTCTGCAGGCGCCAGGCAGTCACGCGCACGGTGGGGCGGCCGTGCGCGACAAGTTCGGCCTGCAACAGCTCGATCGTCTTGCCGGGGCGCAGCATGGTGGTCTCAATGGAGAAGGGGCCGGCAGGAATCAAGCCCAGGATGTCAAAGTTGAACCGAACCAGCCTCATGCCATCCCGCGGCTGAAACTGCTCCAGCGCGTGCACCAAAACACCTGTCACCGGGGCCATGTGCTGTTCATGGGGGTTCCATGCACCTTGGGTGTGGATGGTGGATTCATAGTCTTCGCCGCCCAAGTGGCGGTAGTACGAGGTGGCCTCAACGGCCGACAGTGAGGTGGATTGGTGCATGCCTAAGACTCTACCTGTTCTCAGGCGCTGCCCACTGGGCCCTCCGGCGCCGTCTGGTTGCCGGCCGGGTTCATGACGGGGTTCATGACCGGGTTCATGACGGGGCAGTCCGCCAGGGCTGAGCTGTCCAGTTTCCTGCGGCGGGCCACCCGGACCAGGTGCAGGCCCAGGACGGCGGCGCCCGCCAACACGGCCAAGGAAATCAACGCGACGGGCGAACCGGCGGCTGCAGCCACGGCAGCGTCAAATGCTGCCAGCCCCACAGTGGCGTAGATGGCCGCCCAGGCCAGGGCGCCCACCACGGTAGCAGGAATGTAGCGTCGCAGCGGCATCCTGGCCAGGCCCGCGGCCATGTTCACGGCCGTCTGCACGCCAATGGTCAAGAAACTCACACTGACGGCTGGCGCACCCCATCGGGCAATCGCCGCCTCGGCGCGGGCCACGGACGGGGACTTCAGGTACTTTTGAAGCCGTGTCTTCCGGCCGCCGGCGGCCACGCCACGGCCGGCCCAGTAGGTGGCATTGGAACGAAGCATCACCACCGCAAACAAGAGCAGGTACGCCCACGCAAAGGGCAGGGAGGCGATCGTGTCCATCATGAGCGCGCCACCCCCTGGGAACAAACGAGAATTCAGCGACAGAAACCTGCGCTAATTTACTCCGTCCATCTTAGCCAACGAACGCGAAGTTCAGCTAATTGCCCGGAGGTGATCCGCACCGCACTGGCGCTGTCGCGGCTGGTGGGCGCGGCGTAGCATCGATAGGGAATGTTCCGCCGCAGGTCCAAATGGGCGGCACGTCCAAATGGGCGGCAAGGCGCGGGAGGCGACGATGGCTGGGTCCGAAATGTCAACCACATGCTGCATCGTGGGTGCCGGGCCCGCCGGCATGATGCTGGGCTTGCTGCTGGCCCGGGCGGGCGTAGACGTTGTTGTCTTGGAAAAGCATGCAGATTTCTTTCGTGATTTCCGCGGCGACACCATTCATGCCTCCACACTTGACCTGATAGACCAGCTTGGCCTGAGAGAGGAATTCCTGCGGATTCCACAAAACAGCATCACCACGCTGGATGTCGTAGTTGGGGGGACGCGCCTGACTCCCGTGGACTTCGGCACACTGCGGGGGCCGAACAAGCGCATAGCCCTCATGCCACAGTGGGACTTCCTGGACCTCCTTGCCCAGGAAGGGCGCACACTCGACAATTTCCGCCTGTTGATGGAGACCGGGGCAACGGGGCTGCTCCACGACGGTGCCGAAGTCACCGGCGTGCAGGCTGCGGGCCCCGAGGGCGCCCTGGCAATCGCCGCAGACCTTACGGTCGCTGCCGATGGCCGCGGCTCCACGATTCGAGGGGCGGCCGGCCTGCACCCGAAGGCGCTGGGCGTTCCCATCGATGTCCTCTGGTTCCGCCTGCCCACTCCCCCGTCACCGCCACCGGACACCTTGGGATACCTCCGCAATGGCTCCATTCTCATCACCATCCCCCGCACCGGCTACTACCAGATGGGCCTGCTGATCCCCAAGAACGGCTTCACCACGATCAAGGCCGGCGGGCTGGACGCGTTGAAAGCGCACATCCGCACGAATACGCCATTCCTTGCGGCGGCCGCGGAATCCCTGCGGGACTGGGACCAGATCCGGCTCCTCTCGGTGCAGCTGGACCGCCTCCCGGACTGGTCGGTGCCGGGCCTGCTTTGCATAGGCGATGCGGCCCATGCAATGAGCCCCGTCTTTGGGGTGGGCGTCAACTATGCGGTGCAGGATGCAGTGGCCGCCGCCCGCCTGCTGGCGCCGCCCCTCCTCGCCGGCCTCCCCACGGCCAATGCCATGCGACGTTTCCAGCGCCGGCGCGAGTGGCCGGTGCGCCTGATGCAGCCGCTGCAGGCACAGGTCCACAAACTGCTTGCAGGGGCGGGCGGCGTGGACTCGATGCCGCCGTGGCAGGCACGTCTTGCCACATTGGCGTCAAAGGCAGCCCGGCCCATCACGGCCCGCCTCGTCGGACGGGGTTTCCGGCCCGAGCGGCTCCGCCGGAAAGGCCGAAAGGACCTCCGGAGGTGAGTTAGCGCACATTAACTGATTTAGTACTAGCATCATCACATGACCACTGATGTTCAGACTTCCTACACGTCCGGCACGTCCACGATTCCGCTTCTGGGTGACACCATTGGGGCCAATTTCCTCCGTACTGCCACGCGCTTCCCCGATCGCGATGCCCTGGTGGACATGCCGTCCGGCAGGCGGTGGAGCTACGCCGCACTCAACAACGACGTCGATGCCCTGGCCCGCGGCTTGCTCGCCGTCGGGGTCGGCAAGGGTGACCGGCTGGGCATCTGGGCACCCAACGTCCCCGAATGGGTGCTCATCCAGTATGCGACGGCAAAGCTTGGCGTGATCCTGGTCAATGTCAACCCGTCCTATCGCGCCCACGAATTGAAGTATGCCGTCCAGCAGTCGGGCATGCGCATGATCGTGGCACTGCCCCAATTCGCCGGCTCCGAGTACCAGGCCATGATCGAGCAGGTCCGCCCTGACTGCCCGGAGCTGACGGAGGCCGTCTACATCGGGACGCCTTCCTGGGACGCGCTCGTGGCGGGCGGGAAGGCAGTGGCCAGTGACGCCGTCGAACGCGCCATGGCAGAACTGGGCACCGACGAGCCCATCAACATCCAGTACACCTCCGGGACCACGGGCTACCCGAAGGGAGCCACACTCAGCCACCACAACATCCTCAACAACGGCTACTTTGTGACGGAAACCATCGGGTTCACAGAAGCGGACAGGCTGTGTGTGCCGGTGCCGTTCTACCACTGCTTCGGCATGGTCATGGCCAACCTGGGGGCCTCGACGCACGGGGCGGCCATCGTCATCCCGGCGGCGTCCTTCAATGCAGCGGCCACCCTGCAGGCCGTCCAGTCGGAACACTGCACCGCCCTGTACGGGGTTCCCACCATGTTCATCGCCGAGCTCAACCTGCCCGACTTCGCCACCTACGACCTCTCGAGTCTGCGCACCGGCATCATGGCAGGCTCCCCCTGCCCCGTCGAGGTGATGAAGCGGACCATGACTGAAATGCACATGGAGGGTGTCTCGATTGCCTATGGCATGACTGAGACTTCGCCAGTGTCGATGCAAACCCTGATGGACGACGACGTCGCCCACCGCACGGAGACCGTGGGCCGGGTGCACCCGCACCTCGAGGTCAAGATCGTGGACCCGGCGACCGGGCTGACCGTCCCCCGCGGGACCCCCGGCGAGTTTTGCACGCGCGGATACTCGGTCATGCTGGGCTACTGGAACGATCCCGAAAAGACTGCCGCCGCCATTGATCCGGCCCGCTGGATGCACACAGGCGACCTGGCCGTCATGCTGGAGGACGGCTACACCAACATCGTGGGCCGCATCAAGGACATGGTGATCCGGGGCGGGGAAAACCTGTACCCGCGCGAAATCGAGGAATTCCTGTACCAGCATCCGGACATTGCCGATGTGCAGGTCATTGGCGTTCCCGATGAAAAGTACGGCGAGGAGCTGTGCGCCTGGATCCTCATGAAGCCCGGCACCGAACCGCTTGACCAGGCCGCCGTCGCAGCATTCTGCGAGGGGCACCTTTCCCGGCACAAAGTGCCCCGATACGTGCTTGTCGTGGATGACTTCCCGATGACCGTCACGGGCAAGGTGCGCAAGATGGACATGCGTGAACGGACAGTGGAGATTCTGGGTTTGGGCAGCTAAGCCCCCGGCAGACGGCGCCTCAGCCCGGGCCAGGCGCTCGCGAAGCCCGGGTGCAGCGGCAGCCGGGCGACGCCGTCGGGCTTCACCCATTCCAGCGCCAGGCTTTCCGGGTCGCTGACAATTGCCTCAAACGGCGTCCTTGCCAGCACGGCCACCGTGGTGTAACTCCAGTAGCCGACGTCGAAGACGGAGGTGAACAGCAGCTCCACATTCAGGCGGGGCACACCGGCCTCTTCCCACGCCTCACGCAGGGCGCCGTCCACGGCTGCTTCCCCCTCATGGAGGGCGCCGCCGGGCAAGCCCCACGTGCCGCCGTGGTGTGACCAGATGGCCCGGTGCTGCAGCAGGATTCCGCGGCCGGCGTCGAAAACCAAGAGCCCGGCAGAGCCAAACTTGCCCCAAAACTTTCCCGCCGCCCCGTCCACCCAGGCGTCGCCGGGGTCGCGGGCACCGGTGATGTGCCCCGGGCGCACAACAGCCGCGGCATCCCGGATGAAACGGGCTGCCGCGGCTGTGTCGCCGGCTTCCGCAGGCTCAGGCATGGACAAGGGCTAGAAGTCCCAGTCGTCGTCTTCGGTGTTGACGGCCTTGCCGATCACGTAGGAGGAACCGGAACCGGAGAAGAAGTCGTGGTTCTCGTCCGCGTTTGGGGACAATGCGGAGAGGATGGCAGGGTTCACATCGGTCACGGCGGACGGGAACATGGCCTCGTAGCCGAGGTTCATCAGCGCCTTGTTGGCGTTGTAGTGCAGGAACTTCTTGACGTCCTCGGCCAGGCCGACGGAGTCGTAAAGGTCGTGCGTGTACTGCACTTCGTTCTCATATAGCTCGTACATCAGCTCGAAGGTGTAGTCCTTCAGCTCCGCCTTGCGCTCTTCGGAGAGCCCTTCCAGGCCCTTTTGGTACTTGTAGCCAATGTAGTATCCGTGCACGGCCTCGTCGCGGATGATGAGTCGGATCAGGTCGGCGGTGTTTGTCAGCTTGGCGCGTGAAGACCAGTACATGGGCAGGTAGAAGCCCGAGTAGAACAGGAAGGACTCCAGCAGGGTGGAGGCGATCTTGCGCTTGAGCGGATCGTCGCCGTAGTAGTACGACTCTATGATCTGCGCCTTCTTCTGCAGGTTCACGTTCTCGACCGACCAGCGGAATGCCTCGTCGATTTCCTTCGTGGAGCACAGGGTGGAGAAGATCGAGGAGTAGCTCTTGGCGTGCACGGACTCCATGAACGCGATGTTCGTGTAGACGGCTTCCTCATGCGGGGTGATGGCGTCCGGGATCAGCGAGACGGCGCCGACAGTGCCCTGCAGCGTGTCCAGCAGGGTGAGTCCGGTGAACACGCGCATGGTCAGCAGCTGCTCATCCGGAGTCAGGGTGGCCCACGACTGGGTGTCATTGGACAGCGGCACCTTCTCCGGCAGCCAGAAGTTGTTGACCAGGCGGTTCCAGACTTCCACGTCCTTCTCGTCCTCAATGCGGTTCCAGTTGATGGCCACAACGTGGTTCGCCAACTTCAGCTTGTCCGGTGTCATCGTTGCTTCTTTCCTTGTAAAAGTCCTGGCGGCCACGCGGGCCAAGTCAATCTTAAGCCGAAGGCACGACGGCGGAAGGCGCCCGCCGTCGTGCTGTTCAGTTGGGTGGTGCTACAGCATGCAGCTGACGCAACCCTCCACCTCAGTGCCTTCCAGCGCGAGCTGGCGGAGGCGGATGTAGTAGATGGTCTTGATGCCCTTGCGCCATGCATAGATCTGGGCCTTGTTGATGTCACGGGTGGTGGCGGTGTCCTTGAAGAACAGCGTCAGCGACAGGCCCTGGTCCACGTGCTGGGTGGCGGCGGCGTACGTGTCGATGATCTTCTCGTAGCCAATTTCGTAGGCATCGTGGTAGTAGTCAAGGTTTTCGTTCGTCAGGTACGGGGCCGGGTAGTAGACGCGGCCCAGCTTCCCTTCCTTGCGGATCTCAATCTTCGACGCCACCGGGTGGATGGAGGAGGTGGAGTTGTTGATGTAGCTGATCGAGCCCGTGGGCGGGACGGCCTGCAGGTTCTGGTTGTAGATGCCGTGTTCCATGACGGAAGCCTTCAGCTGGCGCCAGTCGTCCTGCGTGGGGATGTGGATGCCGTCGAACAACTCAGCTACGCGCTCGGTCTGGGGAACCCATTCGGCGTCCGTGTACTTGTCGAAGAACTCGCCGGAAGCGTACTTCGACTTTTCAAAGCCGGCAAAGGTGGAACCTGTCTCCATCGCGATCATGTTCGAGGCGCGCAGGCAGTGGTAGAGCACCGTGTAGAAGTAGATGTTGGTGAAGTCCAGGCCTTCTTCGGAGCCGTAGTGGACGTGCTCGCGGGCAAGGTAGCCGTGCAGGTTCATCTGGCCCAAGCCAATGGCGTGCGACTGGTCGTTGCCCTTGGCAATGGAGGGCACGGAGCCGATGTGGGACATGTCGGAGACGGCCGTCAGGGTGCGGATGGACGTCTCGATGGTGCTGCCGAAGTCCGGAGAGTCCATGGTCTTGGCAATGTTCAGGGAGCCGAGGTTGCAGGAAATGTCCTTGCCGGTCTCGTCGTAGGACAGGTCGTCATGGTAGCTGGTGGGTGCGGAAACCTGGAGGATCTCCGAGCACAGGTTGCTCATGATGATCTTGCCGTCGATCGGGTTGGCCCGGTTCACGGTGTCTTCGAACATGATGTACGGGTAGCCGGACTCGAACTGGATTTCAGCCAGTGTCTGGAAGAATTCACGGGCCTTGATCTTGGTCTTCTTGATCCGGGCGTCGTCCACCATCTCGTAGTACTTTTCGGTGACCGAGATGTCGGAGAACGGCACGCCGTAGACCTTTTCCACGTCGTACGGGGAGAACAGGTACATGTCCTCGTCGCGTTTGGCCAGGTCAAAGGTGATGTCCGGGACGACGACGCCCAACGACAGGGTCTTGATGCGGACCTTCTCGTCGGCGTTTTCACGCTTGGTGTCCAGAAAGCGGTTGATGTCCGGGTGGTGGGCGTGCAAGTACACCGCGCCGGCGCCCTGGCGGGCGCCGAGCTGGTTGGCGTAGGAGAAGCTGTCCTCGAGGAGCTTCATGACGGGGATGACGCCGGAGGACTGGTTCTCGATCTGCTTGATCGGTGCACCAACTTCGCGGATGTTGGTCAGGGCGAACGCCACGCCGCCGCCGCGCTTGGACAGCTGCAGGGCCGAGTTAATGGAGCGCCCAATCGACTCCATGTTGTCTTCGATGCGCAGCAGGAAGCAGGAAACAAGCTCGCCGCGCTGCTTCTTGCCGGCGTTCAGGAACGTGGGGGTGGCGGGCTGGAAGCGGCCTTCGATGATTTCATCGACCATCTTGATGGCCAGTTGCTCATTGCCGCGGGCCAGGTGCAGGGCGACCATGCACACGCGGTCTTCGTAGCGCTCCAGGAAACGGTTGCCGTCAAAAGTCTTCAGCGTGTAGGACGTGTAGAACTTGAAGGCGCCCAGGAATGTCTCAAAGCGGAACTTCTTCTTGTACGCGTGGTTGTAGAGGTCGCGGATGAAGTTCATTGTGTACTGGTCAAGCGTTTCGCGCTCGTAGTACTCGTTCTTCACCAGGTAGTCCAGCTTTTCTTCCAGGTCATGGAAGAACACCGTGTTGTTGTTCACGTGCTGGAGGAAGTACTGGCGGGCGGCGGCGCGGTCGGCGTCGAACTGGATCTTGCCCTCGGAGTTGTACAGGTTAAGCATGGCGTTCAGCTCATGGTAGCCAAGGCCCTCCCACGCGGCGGGCATGTCCTTTGACGGCTTCACGGCCGAGTCTGCTGCTGAGACAATCGTGTCCAAAATTCTTCCAATCCTTCGTGAACGCGGTCCACGTCTTCCGACGTTCCCATCAATTCAAAACGGTAGAGATGCGGTACTTTGCATTTGACCGAGATAACGTCCCCGGCCAGACAGTAGGTTTCACCAAAATTTGTGTTGCCGGCGCCAATGACGCCGCGGATCAATTCCCGGTTTCCGGAAACGTTGAGGAACTTGATGACTTGCTTTGGGACAGCCCCGTGCCCCGTGTCGCCGCCGTAGGTCGGCAGGACCAGGACAAAGGGCTCAAGGGCTGTCAGGGTCTCTTCATGGGTGTAGAGCGGGAGGCGCGCTGCATCCATGTGAAGCTTTTCAACAAACCGGTGGGTGTTGTCGGAGATGGAGGAAAAGTAGACCAGGCTGCTGGAGGTGGGCCTTCCGGTTTCCCGGTTCACAGCTGGTTTCGCTGCAACGGCTGACATGGTCTTCGCTTCCTGCGCTGCTTGAATACTTTTACATGGTCTTGCTGCTGTGGGGCCGACCATTTGACGGTCAGCCCCACCTTTGTGCATGTGCTGCACGTGAAATTTTTTTTCGCTGGCCGGTTTCATTCCCGGCCGGAAGTCATGCTACGTAGGACGCAGCATCCTGGCCGATGGCGGCAATTTTGTCCGGGCGGAACCCGGACCAGTGGTCGGCATCCGTAATGACAACAGGGGCCTGTTGGTATCCGAGGCTGAGCAGGCGCTCAAGGGCGGCAGGATCTTCGGTAATGTCCACGCTCTGGTAGGTGATGCCCTTCTTGTCCAATGCCCGGTACGTGGCATTGCACTGCACGCACGCTGGCTTGGTGTAAACCGTTACGGTCATGATCGAGATCCCCTTGTCGTAAAACACTGTCTGGAATTAGCATTCGCGTCCCGCACGGACCTGCCCACTGTCGGTGGGGCCTGACAGCTGTTGCTTGCGGCCTCGCCAGCGTTTCAGGTGTTGGCCCGAAGTGCTTGTTTTGATGTACTCGATACTACATGTAGTGATCGACCTCGGGAACGACCCCAACATGATGTATTACAAGTATGTCATTTTATGCACCGGTAGTCCACAGCCTGCGGAGATTAAATGCGCAGAAATCCAGGGCTTAAGCCACCTCTGTCCACAGGCTGTGGAGGAGTTAACCACTTAATTTTGAACGGCGTGTCGGCCGGCCCCGGCGTGTCGCGGCATGGACCATTGGGAGGCGCGCGAAGGGCCCGCGCGCCTCCCAATGCTTTCACCCGGCGCACGCGGCATATGCTTGCTGGACGAGCCGGTGCGGCGGGACCTCGGTGCGACAAGGAGCATGCAGTGATCAATCCGATCCACCTCAAGACCCTGATGGAGGTGGTCCGCCGCGGCTCCTTTGCCGCAGCGGCCACCGCCCTGGGATATACGGCGTCGGCCGTTTCACAGCAAATGTCAGCCCTGGAGCGCGACGCCGGCGTGACCTTGTTCCACCGTTCAGCACGCAGCGTGCTTCCCACGGACGCCGCCATGGTGATGAGCAGGCACGCTGCCAAGGTCCTGACGGACATTGACGCCCTGCTGGCAGCCAGCACACGCACGGAACACGGCACCAGCCAGGAACTGCGGCTGGGCATTTTCCCCTCGCTGGCAACCTATGTCCTCCCCCGGTTGATGCGCAGCGCCGATTGGCCCGCACTGGGAATCAACCTTCATGTCTCCGTCGGTGAACCGCAACAGACCATTTCAGGGCTGCGCATTGGCGGCGAGCTGGATGTGGCCCTGGTCTACCAGGTGGGCCAGTCCGGCCTGGCCTGGCCGCACACCGTCAATCGCCAGTGGGTGGGCGACGACAACTTCAGGGTGGTCCTGCCCAAGTCGTGGGGGATCCGCCCCGGGGCGAAAATTGCTGCCGCCCAGCTGTCCGACATGCCCTGGATCATGCACCACCCGGGCACCAGCGACGCCACCGTCATCGAACGGCTGTTTGCAAGCTGCAACCTCCACCCCCGGGTTGCCGCCTACAGTGACGACTTCAATGCCAGCCTCCAGCTGGCCTCTGTTGGTTTGGGAGCCGCACTGGTCCCGGAGCTGGCACTGACGCACCGCCCGGAAGGCGTGGTGGTGCTGGACGTGCCGGAAATTCGCCTGGCCCGCAATATCTTTGCCCTGCTGCTCAACGACAGGCGCACAGCCCGGATTGAAGTGTTCATGGACAAGCTGTCCGGGATTTTGGGAGAAACCACCCATTCCAGTTCCCTGGACTCACCCTCATGAGCGTCCATTTCCGCGTCGAAACCAACTCCGACCTGCCGCCGGAGCTCCTGTTCCGCCGGTCGTTGAGCGTCGACGAACATGTCGCCTCCATGGCAGCCTCCGGCGAGCGCGCCGTGGGCGGGGTGACAGCCGGCCAGATCGCGGCGGGCCAGACGGTCACATGGAAGGCCCGCCATTTCTGTGTCCGTTTCAGCATGACGTCGCTGGTGACCGAGGTGGACCATCCACGGCGATTTATGGATCACCAGGTCAAGGGACCTTTCTCGTCTTTTCACCACATCCACACCTTCATGCCCTCAGCCGCCGGGACCCTGATGGTCGATGAAATTGCGTTTGCAGCGCCATGTGGAATGCTCGGGCGGATCGCGGAACGATTGTTCCTGGCGCGCTACCTGCGCCGGCTCATCATTCGGCGCAATGAATTTCTCTGCCGCCCCCGGTAGTGGAAGCGGCTACCCGGGCCTTGGCCCGTCGGCTGAAGAACCTGGACCGTCCGATGCGCCGCGCGAGGGCAGCACCGTCCGTCGGGCCCTCCCCGGCAGGACCGGGCGGGATGCATTGTAGGTATGTCCCGTCGGGGTCCGGATCACGGTGCCGGGGCGGCCGTCGGGACCCTGAACGGCCTCGCTGCTCCACCCGGGCACTTCCTTGGCGAGGTTACAGCGCTGGCAGAGTCCCTGCCCGTTGCCAATGGAGGTGGGCCCACCCGAAATGAAGGACTTGACGTGGTCATAATCCCTAATGGGTGCGCCACACCATGGGTTGGCGCAAAGCTGGTCCTGGTCGAACAGGAACCGCTTCATTGTGTCGGGGAAGAGCCTGCTTCTGGAATCCATCGACATGAGCGCGTTGGATTCCGGGTGGGTGTACAGCCGCCTCAACCATACCTGCGCCTGTCCTGCGGTGTTGGTGAGCAGCTCTCGACCCGCGGGGGCCGGGATGGGACTGAAACCTGTGAGAACGGCGGGCTCGGCGGCGCCGTCAAACAGCGCCCTGTCCGTCATGATGAGGTCCAGGTGGATGTCAGCTTCCGCCGCCGTGAGGCAGCCGACGGCGTCGGAATCCGCATCTGCACACGGCAGGTGGGTGCGCAGCCGGTGTGTGAGCACATCCGCCATCAATTGCCCCTTGGTGCGCTTGTCCCCGGCGCTCCGCGCAGATTCGGCCACGACGGTCAGCGACTTCAGGACGGCAACACCGTGTTTGAGGGGCAGCAGCGCCCTCAGCTCTGCCATCCCGTCCGCCACGGGCTTGAGCCCGACGTGGCGTTCCGACTCCGCTTTGCGCAGCCGCTTGGTGAAGGCTTCACTGTCCAACTCGTACGCCATGTGCTTGACGGCGGCGTCAAGTTCCTTGTCCCCCATGCCTTCAAGGGTGTCGGGGTCACCGGAAATTGCCTGATCAACAGCCGCCCGCTGTTCACGGGTGAGGAATTCCGTGCCCGACTCAATGATTGCAGCCCGGCGCTCCGTTAGAACACCGTTCGAACACGCCTCAAGCGTTAGCGGCATTTCCCTGACTATCCGCGTGGCCGAGGCCATGTGCCGCCCGGCAGTCCACTGTGACTCGCGGCGTGCCAGCGCCACGGCCAGCACGGTTCCCCTGCCCAGGGCACTCCCCCGCACTCCGGCCTGCACCTGACGAGTGCGCTCGACAACTTCGAACAGGACCTCGGCCTTGGCCTGGGCTGCAGTAGCAGCGTTCTTGACATTTTCCAGCTCCCGTATGGCGTCGATGAGAGCCGCACCCGCCGCCTGGACGACGTCCCGGACCCGTCCGTCCACGGCCACGGGATCCCCTGGACGTGCGCCGGAGGCCAGTTCGGCGGCCTCGGCGAATTGCTGCTCGGCGAGATCCAGCAGGGTGGTTCCCAGTGCATTCACCACACCGGATAGAAAGGACTTGGCCTGTACGGAAACGTCTTCCGCCGAACGGGCCAACGGCCAGCCGTCAGCTGCAAATTCCCCAGGGGCGGCGGGGGCGGCGCCGGGCACCCCACCCCCGCCGCCTTCCTGCAACCACTCAGGCATCGCCACGTCCCGCACCTCCTCCCAGCACCTTGCCGGAACTAGCCACGGTTGGCAGCCGTCCCGCTTCTTCCCCCATCCTTGCCGCCCTCGGCAGCAGCCAAAAGCCCCATGCCCCACAATGTGCACAACCGCCACCCCGGCTCCCCGTGTGGAGGGACCTTCACCACTTAAAAGCACGACGGCGGCGCCCGTCCCTCCAGGGAGAGTCGGGTGCCGCCGTCGTGCTTCAGGCCGCAAAGCCGCGAAGCCGCAATGCCTACACGAGCTGTGCGCGCACTTCCTTGGTCGCGGCGACCAGGTTCCGCAGGGACTCTTCGGTCTCGGCGTAGCCGCGGGTCTTCAGGCCGCAGTCGGGGTTGACCCAGAGCTGGCGGGCCGGCACGTGCTGGACGGCCGTGCCCAGCAGCTCGGTCACCTCGGCCTGGCCGGGGATGCGCGGGCTGTGGATGTCGTAGACGCCCGGGCCCACGCCGCGGCCAAAGCCGTGCGTTTCCAGGTCGTTGACAACCTCCATGCGGGAGCGCGCGGCCTCGATGGAGGTGACGTCGGCATCCAGTCCGTCGATGGCGTCAATGATGACGCCGAATTCGGAGTAGCACAGGTGGGTGTGGATCTGCGTGCCGTCGCCGGCGCCCGCCGTGGCAAGGCGGAACGAATTCACGGACCAGTCCAGGTAGGCGGGCTGGTCGGCACGGCGCAGAGGCAGCAGTTCGCGCAGGGCCGGCTCGTCCACCTGGATGATCTTGATGCCTGCGGCTTCCAGGTCGGCAATTTCATCGCGCAACGCCAGGGCCACCTGGTTTGCCGTGTCTCCCAGGGGCTGGTCGTCGCGGACAAAGCTCCAGGCCAAGATCGTGACCGGGCCGGTCAGCATGCCCTTCATGGGCTTCTGCGTCAGCGACTGCGCAAATTCGGCCCATTCCACGGTGATGGCCTTCTCCCGGGTGACGTCGCCCCACAGGATGGAGGGGCGGGTGCAGCGGCTGCCATAGGACTGGACCCAGCCGTGGACGGTGACGTCGAAGCCTTCCAGGTTCTCGGCAAAGTACTGGACCATGTCGTTGCGCTCGGGCTCGCCGTGGACCAGCACGTCAAAATCGAGTTCCTCCTGCAACTCCACCACGCGCTTGATTTCGTCCTTCATCAGCTGCGAGTATTCCTCGCCCGTGATGGCACCCTTGTTGGCCCGGGCCCGTGCGCTGCGGATTTCGCTGGTCTGGGGGAAGGAGCCGATGGTGGTGGTGGGCAGGGGCGGCAGGTGGAGTGCCTGTTCCTGGGCCGCCTCGCGGACTGCGTAGGCTGAGCGGTTGAAGTCCGCCGTGGTCAATGCGGCCAGCCGGGCACGCACCTCGGGGCGCTTGACGCCGGCAGCTGCGGCCCGGGAGGCAATGACGGCAGTCGCCTCGGCAATCGCGGACGCGGACGACGCCGGGTCCCCCAGGTAGGCGGCCAGCGTCACCACTTCGGTGGCCTTCTGGTCGGCAAAAGCCAGCCAGCTGCGCAGTTCCGCGGGAAGCTGGGCTTCCTCGGCAGCGTCGTGGGGAACGTGCTGGGTGGAGGTGGAGGTGGAGACTGTAACGTTCAGGCCGGCAGCCTTCAAAACGTCCAGGCGCGCGGCGGAAGCGGCCAGGTCGTTGCGCCAGATGTTGTGCCCGTCGACCACGCCGGCCACCACGGTCTTGCCGGCCAGCAGCGCCAGCTCGGCCGGGGAGGGCAGGGCACCCTTGAACGCGTCAATGTGGAGCGCCTCGATGGGGGCCTGCGCCAGCGTCGGCAGCAGCTCCGTGAGGGCGCCAAACGGCGTGGAGACCAGGATGGCGGGGCGCTCGCCGTCGGCCGCGAGCACGGAGTAGCTGCGGGCCACGGCGGCTTGGAGTTCGGCCGTGGGAATGTCCTGGTCGGCAACAAGCGCCGGCTCGTCCAGCTGGATCCAGGTGGCACCTGCGGCGGCCAGGCGTGAAAGCAGTTCCGCGTAGACGGGCAGCACGTCCTCGAGGCGGGAGAGCGGGTTGAAGCCGGCCGGCGCGTCGTCGGAGGCCTTGCTCAGCAGCAGGAACGTGACCGGGCCCACCAGATAGGGGCGCGTTTCAACACCGTTGGCCAGGGCATATTCAAACTGCTCCACAATGCGGTTGGAGGTGGCGGCGAAGTTGGTTTCCGGCCCAATTTCAGGCACCAGGTAGTGGTAGTTGGTGTCAAACCACTTGGTCATTTCCAGCGGCTGCACCTCGGCGGAGCCGCGGGCCAGGGTGAAGTAAGCGTTGAGGTCCAATTCACCGGCGGCGTTGCGCAGCGCACCGAAGCGGGCCGGTTCAGCTCCGAGGTGGGTAATGGCATCCAGCACCTGGTCATAGTAGGAAAACGTGCCAGGGACCGCTGCGGCGTCGGTGAGGCCAAGTTCCACCAGGCGGCGGGCGGTGCCAAGCTGGATTTCCTTCGCTGCGGCGTCCAGGGCGGCCTCGTCAATGCGGCCGGCCCAGAAGGATTCAACGGCCTTCTTCAGTTCGCGGCGGCGGCCGATGCGCGGGTAGCCAAGGAGGGATGCTGCGGGGAATGCGGGGGTGTTCGACATGGGATTCCTTAGGGTTTGTTTCTTGAAGAGTGGTTGCAATGACCAGGCCGGAGCCTAGGCCTGCACAAGTTGGGGGGACGGCGTACGCCGGGCCACGGCGGGCCGTCCGGGACGCAGCAGCTGCAGCTTGTCCAGGACCTCCAGCGCGGCGGCGTGTTCGTTGAAGGTGTACAGGTGGATTCCGGGTGCCCCGGCGTCCAGCGCCGCACGGGCCAGGTCCACCGTGGCTGCCACGCCGATGCGGCGCGAGGCGGCGGAGTCGTCCGCGCGCCCCAGGGCGTCCAGCAGGGCAGGGGCGGGCTCGACGCCGGTCAGCTCGCCCAGGCGCTGCACGCGCCGCAGGCTGGTCAGCGGCATGACGCCGGGGATGATGGGGATGCTGACCCCGGCCCTGCGTGCCCGTGCCACGAGGGACTTGTATTGGTCCGCATGGAAGAACACCTGGGTGATGGCGAAGTCGGCGCCGGAACGCTGCTTGGCCAGGAGCACTTCCACATCGTGCTCTATGGACGGTGATTCGGGGTGCTTGGCCGGGTAGGCGGCCACACCAATGGCCACCCTGCCCGCGCACAGCAGGGCCGAGCGGCGCTGTTCCACGCGGCGGACCAGTTCAATCAGGTCCTGCGCGTATGTGAGCGATCCCCGTTTCGGCGCACCGGATGCGTCCTTGGGGAGATCCCCACGCAGGGCCAGGATGCCGCGCACCCCGTGGTCCAGCAGCTCGGAGATGATTCCGGCCAGTTCCTCCGCCGTGTTGCCTACGCAAGTCAGGTGGGCCAGGGGGCGCAGGGTGGTTTCGGACAGCAGTCGGTGGAGCAGTTCCACGGCCGTGTCGCGGTTGCTGCCGCTGGCCCCGTAGGTGACGGAGACGTAGTCGGGATTGGTGGTTTCCAGCTCGCGGATGGTGGCCCACAGGGAGGCAGATGCCGTCTCGTTGCGTGGCGGAAACAATTCATAGGAAAGCGCGGTGGGCGCCGCTCCCCCGGAAAGCGGGGTCGGCTGCAGGGGTCTGGGTGGGGACATTTGCTGATCCTTGGCGATGGGTCGCCCCGCGCGTCGCGGGCAATGGTGCACCCGGCGGCAGGACAAGTTTTCTTGGAGGCGGCGATTGACACCCGCGGAGCCGTCAGGGACGGCCCAACGCTGGCGTTCCGCTGAGCAAATGTCAGGCCCACATGGGGGCACCCACACCCCCGAACAACGGAGGTCGCTGACACACGTTGAGGAACTAACGTGCTTCAAACTTTACGCATGCCCCCACACGACCGGCAAGCCGGCACCGAATTGAGACGCAAGTTTTACGGATTGTTTCAGTCGATTTGAATGACTGGCACGCTTTCTGCTGGCCGTGGCCGAATTAACGGCTGCCCGTTTACCAGGGCTTGTCGTACGACAGGGGCGGCGAGTCGGAGAAGGATTCCTTCAGCTTGCCGCTTTGGGAACGCTCCTGCTGGGCATTGCCGCTGCGGCTTTCGAGCTGGTCCAGCTTGCTTTGCGGCGGCGCCGAGGCGTCCGCCGGCTGCTGGCCTTTTCCGTCCTTGCCCCCATCCTTCGCCGTGGCAGACTTGCTTTGCTTCTCCGCCAGGCGATCGCCGGCCGCCTTCAGCTTCTCCCCCTCACCGGATTTGTTGCCTTCACCCTCTGGCGCAAAACAGCCGCGGGGCGCGTCCGTGACCACCTGGCTGCCCTGGCGGTAAAAGTCCACGGCCTGCAGAGTGTTCCCGGCCTTTGCGTTTTCGTCGCCAAGTTCTTCAAGTGTCAGCGCCAGGTTGACACGCACCTTGCATTCCTCCGGCCCCGGCCGCAATGTCAGGGCTTCGGCAAACTCGCTCCGGGCCGCGGCAAAGTTGCCGCCAAGCACGTGTCCGTCACCCAGCGCAAAGTGGGCCTTCCACGGCTCCACAAAGTTGGCCGTGTCCAGTCCCTGTGCAGCCCGGACCACAGCTGCGGAGCTGCCCGCGTCAAAAGACGAATTTGCCTGGCCGGCAAGGATGGGCAGACTCAGCAGCTTCCCGGCCATGGCAACGGCCAGGAGCAGGACGGGCGATGACCACAGGAGGAGGCGCCTGCGCCTCTGAGTTCGATTCATGCGGCACGCCCCCGCACACGGCCCAGCCTCGCGAGGGCCCGCACGGAGGCCAGCAGGCCGCCCAGTGCCACGCCAAAGCCTGCGAGCGCGGGCAGCCAATAAAGTTCCGTGCGCCCGGCACCCTGGCGGTCCTCAGTTCCCCCGTTGACGGCGGCAATGGCGGCCCGGGGCGCCGAATCGGCCAGTGCGGCGTCAATGCCGGCGGCCTTTTGCCGGTGTACATAGGGCACTCCCAGCTGGCCGGCAATGGCCTGCAGCGTCTTCTCGTCGATGACGGACAGTGCGGGTCGGCCGTCCCGGGTGGACCTGTCAGTGATGTAGTCCCCCGGCTTGTTGGTGCCAAAGGCGTAGTCCCGCATCTTTCCCCCGCTGCTGGTGCCATAGCCCAGCACGGCCCCGCCGTCGACCAGTTTCGTGCCGGCTGCAAAGGGTTCCGGCGGATTGGCTGACGTTTGTTCGCCGTCGCCCAGGTAGAAGACCAGCCGGGACCGTTCGGGATGGGCCTTGGCCGCCGCGGCCAGCCGTGTACCCAGCAGGGCGTTGGCGCCGGTCACGCTGCTGCCCTGGGACACGTACGCCGTTTGCGGGGAGAGGATGTCCGCCGCCGTGCGCAGGGCCGTGGCGTCCGTGGTGAGGGGCAGGACCACCTTGGCTGTGCTGTCGAAGGTGATGAGTGAGAACCGCGCCCCGGCCAGCCGGCCGGCAATGGCGTCGATGTCGCCCTTCATCCCGTCCAGCCGCAGCCTGTTGCCGTCGAAATCCTCGGCGCCGGCGCTGGGCGTGGTGTCGACCACGAAGAAGACGTTCAGCTCGGCGGCTGCCACGGGGGCGGAGGCACCTGGAATTCCGGGGCGGGCGGCGGCCGCCACCACAAGCAGCACCAGCGCGGCGTACCGCCAGCGTGCGGGTGTGCGCCGCCGGGCCAGGAGCGCCGCGGCAAAGCCGGCCAGGAGGGCTGCCGAAATCCAAAACAACCAGGGCGGCAATATGGGCTCAAGTGTCATGGACGCACCTTCCAGGCCGCCACGCCCATGCCCGCCAGGGCCAGCAGGCCCAAGCCCAGGGGCACGTCCGGCCGGTCCGCCACGGTCACCACGGCAGCGCCGTTGAGCCGTTTCGCCTCCGTGCCCTGCACAGCCGCCACAATCGACTTCACTGCGGCCGGGGAGGTGAGCGGAAAGTAGGCGCCGCCGGTCGTGGCGGACGCGTCCTTGAGCCCCTGGGCAACGGGGTCGGCGTAGGTGCCTTCGCTGTAGTCGTTGGGATTGAGGCTGTATATGCGCACCTTGGACGCCTTCGCTAATGCTGCGGCTTCCCCCAGGGTGAAGAGCGGCTTGCCGGCCAGCATGTTGTCAGTGGAAAGGACTATTGAGCGGGAGCGTTGTTGGCCGTCGCCCCCGGGGAAACCGGTCACACAGCTGGCCAGGCCGTCGCCAATCAGGGAGGACCCGGGCTGCTGGTACGTTCCGGCGAAGAAGTCAAAGTTGGTGGTGTCCTTGTTCATGGCCTTCTTGGCCGCCGCGAGCTGTTCGGCCACGAATTCGTAGTCGTCGGTCAGCGGAAACACCTGCACGGCGCTCGAGTCAAAGATCGTCAGGCCAATCCGCTCCCCCTTGAACCGGGTCACCAGCTCCGCGAACGCCCCCACAATAGCCTCGTCGGTGCCCACCATGGAGCCCGACACGTCCAGGCACAGGATGATGTCGCGGTTCACCTGCCCGGGAATGGTGGTGCTGGCGGACACCGGCCGGGCAGCCGCCATGAGCAGCGAGCCGGCCAGCAGCAGCACGCTCGCAACGCCCAGGGCAAGCCACCGCCGCTGTGCGGCCAGGGCCCGCTGGTACCGCGGCAGCGCCGTCAGCCGGTCCGCATGCGCCACCGGGACCGGGGCGCCGTCCCTTCCCGGCTTCCGCAGGGCAAGCACGACGGCGGCGGCGAGGGCGGCGATCCCCACGGGCAGCAGCCACCAGAATTTCAACTCCACGTGGCCACCGCATCCCTGGCCACCCGGGCAGCGAGTGCCACGTCCGTGCGTGCCGCCGGGCCGCCCTCGCCGCGGCCGGGGTCCGGTGGGGCGAATTCTGCGGGGTAAAACGTTTCCACGGCCCGGACCACGGACGGCAGCTGGTGCGCGCGCAGCTCCGCCAGGGTCATGCGCTGGGCCTTGAGGCCGGTCATGTCGTGGACAAAGGAACGGACGGCGGCACTGAGTTCCTGGTGCGTCTCCCGCAGTCCCCGTTCGCCGGCGTCGTGCTGGCGGACCAGGGTGTCGATCCGGGCCAGGTACCTGCCCTTGATGGTGGCGGCGTTTCGCGGCGGAACAAAGTGGGGCACGGCAGGGGTGTTCCCGGGCCGTGTGGACATCCACACCCACCCCAGCCAGCCGGCGCACAGCACCAGCAGGGCGGCGCCCAGCAGGGGCCACAGGATGGAATATCCGGCCGGCGCATAGAAGCCGCCCTGGGCCGCCACGGCTTCACTGTGCACGGCTTCACTGTGCACGGCGGTGCCTTTCCAGCAGGGCAAAGAGGCTTTGGACCACCTGTCCGGTGTGGCCGATCCTTGCCATGGCAATCCCCCGGGACACCAGCAGCCCGGTCAGCGCCTCGGCCCGCGCCGCCGCCGCCCGGGCATAGTCCCGCGCCAGTTCCGGATCCGCCGCCAGCGCGGTCAGCACCGGGCCCATCTCCGCCACGTCATAGCTGGCCCTGGCTGCTGCCTCCGCACCCGCCAGCTCGGCGTCGTCAATTTGAACCCACAGGATCTCGTGCTGGGCTGCCAGCCGGCGCATCACATTGGTGATGCGAACGTCAACGGCCACCTCGTCCGCGAGGACCACCAGCAACATCCGGCGCTTGAAGCGGGCCGCCGCATATTCCAGCTGCCCTGCCAGCCTGCTTTCACCGGCGCCCAGGGCCGCGGCCGCGTTCACCCGTCGCAGCAGCCCTTCCAGGTGCCCTTCGGTGCCCTGGGCCGGCAGGGCATGCGTGCCGCGGGAATCGCCGTGCACCAGCGCCACCTGGTCGCCGTGGTTCAACGCCAGCGAGCCAAGGACTCCCATGGCCATGACGGCAATGTCCTTCTTGGTCTCCCCGCCCCGTGCAATGGCGGCCATGTTGCGTCCGGTGTCCACCACAAAGAGGAGTTGCTGCCGGCGCGTGGCCTTGTGGCGCTTGACGAGGGGCGTCCCCACCCGGGCAGTTGCCTTCCAGTCAATGTCACGGACTTCATCGCCGGGGACATAGGCCCGCAGGTCCTCAAAATCCAGGCTCCGGCCATGAAATATGGACGCGTACTCGCCCTCGAGCAGGCCGCGGGCTTTGCGGTGCGCAAAGATGTACATCCTTGACTTCACCGATTTGAGAAGGGAGGGCACTGTTTCCTTGGGGACGCTGGCGGCAGGCTGCGGGACTGGCTGCGGGGCTGGCTATGGGGTCTGGACGGAGGCCACGATGGCATCAATGACGGTTTCCACTGGAATGTTTTCGGCCACAGCCTCAAAGCCCAGGATGATCCTGTGGCGCAGAACCCGCGCCGCCAGGGCCTTCACGTCTTCGGGGATGACGTGGTCGCGGCCCTGTAGCAGCGCCAGGGCGCGTGCGGCCTGTGTAAAGGCAATGCTGGCACGCGGGCTGGCGCCAAACTCGATGAGCGAGGCAAGCGCCGGGTCAATGTATTTTGCCGCGTGCCGGGTAACGTAGACCAGGCCCACGATGTAGTGCACCAGTGAGGGGTCCAGGTACACGCGCGTGGCTGTCCTTTGGAGCAGGCGCACATCATCCAGCCCGGCCACCGCGGTGGCGGTGGCCTCGGCGGAGTACACGCCGGCGTCGATGCGCCGGATCATTTCCGCCTCCTCCACGGGGCTCGGATAGTCCAGCACGTCCTTGAGCATGAACCTGTCCATCTGGGCCTCGGGAAGCTGGTAGGTGCCCTCCTGCTCAATCGGATTCTGGGTGGCCAGGACCAAAAACGGCGACGGCAGGGGATGGTTTTGCCCGCCGATGGTGGTTTGGCGTTCCTGCATCGCCTCCAGCATGGCCGACTGCGTCTTGGCGCTGGAACGGTTGATCTCATCAAGGAGCACGATGTTCGCATGGACCGGGCCCAGCTGGGTGACGAACGTGCCGTGGGCGGCGTCGTAGATCTGGGTGCCCACAATGTCGCTGGGCAGCAGGTCAGGCGTGCACTGGATCCGGTGGAAGGCGGCACTGATGGAGTCCGCCAGCGTCTGGGCCGCCGTCGTCTTCGCCAGGCCCGGCACTGACTCCAGCAGCACATGGCCCCCGGTCAGCAGGGACAGCAGGAGCGTCTCGCGGAGGCGCGCCTGGCCCACCACCTTCGCTTCAAAACTGCGGGAAATGCTGCCCGCAATTCTCTGCACCCGGTCCAGCTCGGAGGGGTCGATCCTGGATGACACACTAGCTTGCAACAATTCCTGTGGCCTTTCTTGCGGCGCGCCGGAGCACCACTGCGGCGACCCTTGCGCTCCAGTCCATCCAATTGCAGGCCCTGCCGCAATGGGCAGAACTTCCCATGGGCCCTGTCCACGCCGGGCAGGCAGCGCTAGTGTGTGTTCATGAAACAGTTACCGGAGGCATACGAGGCATACCTGGCGGGCAAGGACGACGACTTCATCGCCACCGTCAAGCCCATTCTGCAGCAGTCCGCAGCCGAGGGGGACCACGGGGTCAGGGTGGTGATCGATCCGCCCCTGTTGCAGGCCCACCTCGACAGCCACGTGCCGTTCGGCACGGTGGTCGAGGACGTGGACTAGCCCTGCCGGACCGGGCAGCGGGGCCCGGCTACGGCTTGGAGTCCAGCAGCAGCTGGGCCGCGTTGGGGCTGAACGTCTTTTCCATGACCAGGCAGGCGGCCCCAAACGCCTCCCCACTGGTTAGCAGGCGGGTTCCGGCAACACCGACGGAGTGCACGTCCGTGGTGACGCTCAGCTGCGCCAACAGGTCAGGAAACCGGGCCAGGTAGGTGTCGGCCAGGGAAGGCCAGAAGGGCCCGCCAAATACCACCTGGTCAACGTCCAGGAGGTTTGTCAGCACGGAGACGGCCCCGGCCAGGCGCCAGGCACTTCGTTCCAGAATGCCGGCCGCCTCCGCGTTGCCGCCTTGGGCGGCCGCGGCCAGGGCGGCGAGGTCGGCCTGCAGGGTGGCCGGGTGTGCTCCGTCCACGGCGGGCAGGGCCCCCAGTGCGCGGGCCTCGGCCACCAGGGTTTCGGGCATGCAGGTGACCTTGACGCAGCCGCGCCGCCCACAGTCGCAGGGGGGCCCGTCGGGATCGGTGATGATGTGGCCGATCTCCCCGACGTTGCCTGACGAGCCGCGGACCACCTCATCGCCCAGGACCAGCCCCGCGCCGATGCCGGTGCCGATGTAGACGTACACAAAGTTGGACGCCCCGCCCGCGGATCCCGTCCACAGTTCGGCCACCGCCGCCGCGGTCACGTCCTTGTCCATCACGACCGGCAGTCCTGTGGCTTCGGCCAGGATGTCCCGCAGCGGAACCCGCGTCCAGCCGGGCATGTGGGGCGGGGCCACCACGGTGCCGCTGGCCGCGTCGACCGGTCCCGGCGTTGCCACGCCCACACCGGCTATGCGGCTCTCGTCAACGCCGGAACGGGCCACCAGGGACCGGATTTCCCGTCCCATGGCCCTGACGGCATCTTCGGCCGGCTGGGAAAAGTCTGTGGGAACCTCCAAGGCTTCTAGGACGGTGCCGACGGCGTCCACCAGGGCAAAGCTGGTCAGGGCCGGGTCGATGTGGACGCCCACCGCAAACATGCCTTTCGGGTTCAGGCGGAGGATGGTGCGCGGCTTGCCGGGGCCGGACGTTTCCTTGCCGGCTTCCACGATCAATCCGGAATCCAGGAGACGGCGGCAAATGTTGGAGACGGTCTGCGCGGCCAGGCCTGCGGAACCGGCCAGCTCCACGCGGCTGAGACCCTCATCGGAGCGGCGGATGGAGTCCAGGATGACCGATTGATTGAAATCACCCATCTTGGGCAGGTTCGTGCCTCGACGTCGCGCCGGCACACCAACCTCGGGAACACCCAACATTTTCTCCTTGCAAAGCTTTGATGTGTCGGATGCACGCATCCATATGGCCCCCGCTGACAGATTACCCTTCCGGGCGCCCCAGCGCGCGCACGCCACGGCAGCCAGGGTCCGGGCGCCCTGTTGGGAGGTTGCGGCGGGGCCGGTTCCGGGGTGCGGCCCGGGGACGTCAGCAGGCGGGCTTCACCGACACGGCGACCGTAAATTTCGGATTGCGCCCCTTGATTTCCGTCGGCCCCACCCGTTCCTGCAGCTGCCCCCGGTAGTCAAGGTGCCGGTTGTAGACGGTCCACAATTCACCCCCGGGCGCGAGCACCCTCGCGGCCGCGTCGAACAGCTTCAAGGCAATGCCCGCGTGGACTGTGGCCCCAACGTGGAACGGCGGGTTGAGCACCACAAGGTCAGCCGAGTTCGCCGGAAATCCTGCCATGGCGTCGTCCCGCACCACCGTGACACGTCCGTCCAGCCCGTTGGCTTCAGCGGTTGCCGCGGAGGAGGCGACGGCGGCAGCCGACTGGTCCGTGGCCAGCACGCGCAGTTCGGGCCGGGAGGCCGCCAGGAATGCCGCTATGGTGCCGTTGCCGCACCCCAGGTCAATGGCCCGGGCCGCACCGGGACGCATGAGGGGAACAAAGTCGAGCAGGAAGCGGGTGCCGATGTCCAGCTTGGTGCCGGCAAACGTTGCCCCGTGGGCGCACAGCCACAGGCCGGCGTCGGCGTTCCAGTCCTTGCGCGGAAACGACCGTGCCGGAAGCTGGTCCCGCGGGCTGTCCACCTCGAGCACACGGGACTTGTGCCACGCCCGGCCCGGCAGGACGTTGCCGAAATACCGCCCCAACACGCCATTCATGGCCACGGCCAAGTGTTTCTGCCGGCCGCCGGCATAAATTCGGACTCCCGGCTCCGCGTTTGCCGCAATGAGGGCCGCCACCTCGTCCACCTCGTCCAGGCTGCGCGGCAGCTGCCACAGCACCACCGTGGCGCCGGCAAACAGCTTGGCCGACAGGGGCAGTGATTCAACGGACCCGGCCAGGCCCAAACGGGCGGCATTGGCGGCGAGGGCGAGCTCGCCCGACAGCGGGTCCTGGTGCACGCGGATCCGCTCCAGCCCATGCCCGCCCGCCGCACCGAGGGCCAATGCCCCGTAGCGGTCCCCCACCACGGCCAGGGCCCCGCCCCCTTGCCCGCGGGCGGCCAAGGCTGCCAGTTCGGCGCCGGCACGGTCAAGGATCAGCTCGTCAGTGGCGTCGTGCGCGTGGAGGTTGTCCGCTTCGACGTCCGGGAACCTGCGCAGCAGGGACAGCTCCAGTCCGGGGGGCCGCGGTGCCCCGGTAGCCGGTTGTTGCATGCCGTTCATGGTGTGGCCTTTCCTCCGCCCCGGTGGCGGGCATCCCGCCAAGTTTAGCCGCGCCCGCATTCTACCGGCATGTGACTAACTGCACATGTGCAACACGTCACAATCGCCATAGAATCAAATCAGTCACTCAAATCAAGGGCTATGTCGCCGTCAGCGACGACTCTAGGGAGCATCATGAGCGAAATATCTCCACTGAGAAATGCGGTCCGGCACGGCAGCGGGCTCAAAGGCATCGGGGGCCTCTGGGGGGAGGTGTTGGGTGAGTTTCTGGGTACATTCGTCCTGATTTGTTTTGGTGACGGCGTCGTGGCCATGGCCGTCGCGGCCCTGCCGGGCAGCGGACGTGCTGCCACCGACACCACCATTTTCATGGCGGCAGGCGACTGGCTTCTCATCACGTGGGGATGGGCACTCGCCGTGGCAATGGGGGTATATGTTGCCGGCGGGGTGACCGGGGCGCACCTGAACCCGGCAGTTACACTGGCGTTTGCCGTGCGGCGGAAGTTCGCATGGAACAAGGTGCTGCCGTACATTGCCGCCCAGGTGGTGGGGGCGTTTGCCGCCGCCGCCCTGCTGTATGTGCTGTACTACAACGCCATCGACGCATTCAACGCCGCAGCCAAAACACAAAGGGATGCTCCCGGCGGTCTGGCCACCTACTCAATATTTGCCACTTTCCCCGCCCCGTACTTCCACGGCAACCTGACCATTCCACTCATTGACCAGATTGTCGGCACCATGTTCCTGGTCCTGCTCATCGCGGCCATTGTGGACATGCGCAACCTGGCGGTCCAGGCAAACCTTGGGCCGTTCATCATCGGACTGGCCGTGGCGGCCATCGGCATGTCCTTTGGCGCCAACGCCGGGTACGCCATCAACCCCGCCCGCGACTTTGGGCCGCGGTTGTTTGCGTGGATGGCCGGCTGGGGTGATGTGGCCTTGCCGGGCACAGTTGCCGGGTCCTTCAGTTGGTACTTCTGGGTGCCGATCGTGGGACCGCTCATTGGCGGTGTTCTTGGCATTTTAATTTACGACTGGTTCATTGGCGACATCCTGCACGCCCGCCGTGCGCTGGCGGAGCAGGCAGAGCCGGGAAGTGCCACCAAGGAGGACTGAGTCCTAGGCGAGGGTGAGGGCATCCACGTACAGCCACTGCCGGCCAATCCGGGTGAACCGGCTGGTTTCGGCTTGGCTGCCGCGGGTGCCTTCCCGCCTGTAGTGGGCCGTGAAGGACACAACCCCCTCCGTGTCCCAGGGGCCGCCGTCCGTGATACCCCGGATGTCCAGCCGGACCCACTGCTGTGACCCATCCAATTCCAGGGTCCCCGGGCGCGTGTCAGGGTGCCAGGTCTTGAGCAAGTAGGAAGCGTTGCCCGTGGCAAACGCGGTGAAGCGTGAGCGCATCAGTGCCTCGGCGGTGGGAGGGAATGAGCCTGCGTCAATGAACCTGCCACAGCAGCCGGCATAGGTGTCCCCCGAGTTGCAGGGGCACCTCCATGTCGCCCCGTTCACTGCATCGGGTGTGTCTGCGCGTGGAACCACTGGATGTGGTGCCTGAGGGCGGCGGCCGCTGCACCGCCGTCGTGCCGGAGAACGGCACCCATGATGTTCTGGTGCTGGGTGCGCAGCTCGGGGACAATCCCGGCCCACATGGCATCGCTGTCAATGGAGTCCGCCACGTAGCCCTGTATGGCAAAACGCAGTGATTCCATCATTGCGGTGACCACCACATTGCCTGCCAGTGAGCTGAGCAGCACGTGGAACTGGGCGTCGAGGACATGGAAGGCGTCGCGGTCCAGGGCGGGCTCGGCCATGGCGGCCAGGAGTTCCTGCGCCTGTGCCAGCACCCGGTCGTCGTGGGTCCGCCCGGCTGCCTCCCCTGCGGCCCAGGTCTCCATCATGACGCGGGTCTGCACGATGTCGGCCACGGGGAAGTGCCGGGTGGCCATGTGCAGCCGGAGGGTGGAGCCCAGGCCGGCCGACGGGTTTGAAATGACCACGGCGCCGGAGGTGGGGCCGGAGCCGACGGCGGTGTGCACCACGCCCATGACGTCAAGGATGCGGATGGCGTCCCGCACGGAGGCGCGGGAAATCCCGTGTGCCTGGGCAAGTGCGCGTTCACCGGGCAGCCGGTCCCCCACCTTGACCTTGCCGCTCTTGAGGTCCGCCTCGATGCTGCGGAGGACTGCCTCATAGCTGCGGGCGGCAGGCGCGGCGGCGGGTTCTTCAGTAGGCACGGCACCATTCTTTCACTGTTTGCCGCCCGTTCCCGGCCAGGGGAACCGGCCATACAAAATGTCCCCCAAGGCGCGGCGGCCTTGGGGGACATTTTTGTTTTGGTGGAGCTGAGGGGACTCGAACCCCTGACCCCCTGCATGCCATGCAGGTGCGCTACCAGCTGCGCCACAGCCCCAAAACATAATCGATATTCAGTTTCAAACCACCGGATGCCCGGCCTGTTTGGTGGAGCTGAGGGGACTCGAACCCCTGACCCCCTGCATGCCATGCAGGTGCGCTACCAGCTGCGCCACAGCCCCAAACACTTGCTTTTTCCCTGACCTGGCGGTCTTGGCCGAAGCAACTTGTCTATCCTAGAACACGTCTCCGCCGCTTGCCAAATCGGCAGCCGCACCCCCTGCGAAAGGTTCCCGAAGCCCGTGATTTGACCGAAGGGGCGCTCCTAGTCCTCCACCGGTTCGGCCAGGTCCTCGGGCAGTTCATAGGGTTCCGGCAGGGTCCCGACATTGTGTTCGGTGAGCCGCCAGTGCCACTCCCGCGCACCGGCCAGCGACGGCGGCGACTGTTCCAGCACGGACCAGTGGCAGTTTGACAGCCCGGACAGGACCCGCCAGAGTTCTTCCGGCAGTCCCAGGAGCTTGGCCATGGCCACCCGGGTGGCCCCGCCGTGCGTGGCCACCACCAGCGTGCCGCCCTCCGGGACAGTGGCAGCCGCGTCGAGCACCGCAGCCACCATCCGCTCTGCCACCTCCACACGCGTCTCTCCCCCGCCGGCGCGGACGCCGGGTTCGTCAAGCTGCCACAGCTTGATCAGGGCAGGGTCGCCGCGCTCGATGTCCTCGAACGTCTTCCCCTCCCAGCTGCCGCCAAAGGTCTCGCGCAGGCGCCGGTCCTCCGTGACAGGAGTTCCAGTCAGCGCTGACAGCGCCCTGGCCGTGTCCCGGGCACGCGAGAGGTCGGAGGAAATGATCCGCACGGCCGCCATCTGCCCGGGGCCGCCCAGCTTGCCCGCCAGCAGGGATGCGGCACGGGCAGCCTGCAGCACGCCGACGTCGTCGAGCGGGATGTCGCTTTGCCCCTGGAAGCGGCGGGCCGCGTTCCAGGAGGTGCGCCCATGCCGCCAAAAAATAACCCGACGGCGCGAACCGGCGGGCTGAAGCACTGAGGTCGTGGGGGCCTGGGTGGTTGTCATGGCCGGCGCGGTTCCTTCGTCACGGGCGTCAACTACTTTGCCTCCACGCCCTCACGTCCGGAGTCGGCTGTGTCTTCCTCGGTGCTGCCGACCGCGGATTCGCTGTCCTTCATGCGCGACGGGTCGGCGGCATCCAGTTGCAAGTCGACGACGGGGCAGTCTGCATAGAGCCGCTCCAGGGCGTAGAAGATCCTGTCTTCCTCATGCTGGACATGCACCACGATGTCAGCGTAGTCCAGCAGCACCCAGCGCCCGCCGGAGCGGCCTTCGCGGCGCACGGGACGCATGCCGAACTTGTGCAGTTCGTCCTCAATGCCGTCAACAATGGCGTTGACCTGGCGCTCCGTCGACGCCGAGGCGATGAAGAAGATGTCAGTGATGGCCAGCCTGTCGCTGACGTCCAGGGCAATGAGGTCCTGCGCCAGTTTGTCTGACGCCGCCCGCGCTGCAGCGCGAACAACTTCGATGGAGTGTTCTGTTGCGGTCACTTGCATTTCCTTTGATAAACCCGGCTCTAGCGTGCCAGTGCGGTGATGAACATGACGGCTCCGGCAACCAGTGCCGCACCCCCAAGAATGATGCTGCCCCATTGGATGAACAGGTTGCGCTGAGTCCGGCCCAGCCCCGCCGTCACGGCATCCAGCGGTTCCAGCCCGTGCGCGTAATCGGCTGGCATGGGTGGCATCTGTGTGCGGGTGACGCCCTCCGGGCTGGGTGCCGCGGCCCCGGGAACGGCGGCTGCGCGTGAGCCAGGCGCGACGGCGGCGGCACCGGTGGCGGCGGGACCCGAGGGAGGCGCCTGGACCGTGGGAACAGCGGTGGCGCGAACTGCGGGAGCACCGGCGGCCATTGCCTCCGCACGCTTGAGCGTGCTGCTGCGCCCGCCCGTCAGGGGCCGGTTGCCCGGACCTGGCCGGTGCGGGGGCCTGGCGGCCAGTGCGGCGTCAAAGCGGGCCGCCTCGGGGCTGACCGCCGCGGCGTTTGAGGCCGCATTCGTGGCCGGGGTGCGCTTGGCGGTGCGCTGCTTCGGGTTGGACATGGTGACGATCGGCACATGCGTGGTGGCCGGGGGGCGCAGCACGGGGCGGTCCAGGCCCGGCACCTCGATGAACTCCATGGGGGTCACCATGGCCAGGTTGTTCGTGGACGTTGGGTCCGCTGCCGTCCGGCGGCTCTTGGCGCTCTCGGCCAGCAGCCGTTCGCGCGCCTGGGCACGCTGGCTGAGCACGGCTGCGCGTTCCGCCTGTGCACGCTGTTCGGCCAGCGCCTGCAATTCCTCGGAGCTGGGCGCCTGGCTGGCCGTCAGGCCAATTCCCGCCGACACGGGATAGTACGGAACCGGTGCACCAGAAGTACCGGGGCCGGCGGTGGACGTGCCTACCCCGGAAGTGCCGGCTCCGAAATGGCCGGCGGCAGGCGGAACGGCCGGAGGTGCGGCAGGGGCGGTCGCCGGAGCGCCGGGCTCAGCGCGGGGTGCCGCCACGACTGGTGCACCCACCACGGGGATGGAATTGGGGTGGGCAAGGGCTGCGGGCCCCGACGGGGACTGCCCCGCGCGTGCCGTTCCCCGTGCGTCGGGCGCAGCGGAGGCTGCTGCGCGGCGGCCGCCGCGGCGGCGATTTGGTTCCTGTCCGGCCGCTGCGGGGAATGGCCCGGCGTGGTGGTGGGGTGCGGGGACGGCAGGCGTGGCCGGTTCCGCTCCAGGCGCCGAAACTGCTCCAGGCGCCAAGTCCGTTGCCGGTGTCTGGACTGCAGGCGGTGCCGAATGCACCAGGGGTGCCGGGGCTGGTCGTGATACCGGTGCCGAACCGGGGGCCGCCGTGGCGGGCGGGACGGCATCTGGGGCCGGATTCACCGCCACCTTGACCACGGGGTTCACACTCGTGACGGGCGCACGTTCGGCGTCGAGCTGTGCCTGGCGAAGGGCACGCCGTGAGGGCAGCGGATCCACGGGCGCCGCAGCAGGCTCCAGCAGTTCCTTGTAGGCCCGCAGTGCCGCCCTATCGCGGGCACGCGTCTGGGACGACCGTTCGCGGGCGGCCGGGGCACCGGCGTCGCCGGCCGTGGCCGCAGTGGCGTCCGTGGCGGCAGCGGATCCGCGGCGGCCGTGCCTGTCCACCATGGGAGCTGAGGCAGGGGGCACCGGGGCAGGCGGTGTTGCCGGCGCGGGCCGCGGTGCCGCCGGCGGCTGGCCTGGCGTCCCGGCGGCCTGTGCCGCCAACACGTCCCGCAGTTCCCTGCGGCTGCGGACCGGTTCCGTTTCCTTGCTCATCACTTACTCATTCAGTACTGGAAGCCACCGGCAAGACACGTCCTGCCGAATTGCCGTCTGGTTGAACATACAGCCCGTACTTGGCAATGTATTGCACCACGCCGTCCGGGACCAGGTACCACACCGGGTTTTGTTCCTGCACCCTGGTGCGGCAGTCCGTGGAGGAGATGGCCATTGCGGGCACTTCCAACAAACTTACGTCCGATCGCCCCATGTCGTCGAGCACATGGCCCGGCCGGGTCACGCCGACGAAGTGTGCCAAATCCCACAGCTCGTCATTGTCCTTCCAGGACATGATCTGTGCCATGGCGTCCGCGCCCGTGATGAAGAACAGGTCCGCTTGGGGGCGCATCCGCTTCAAGTCCCGCAAAGTGTCAATGGTGAAAGTGGGCCCGGGGCGGTCAATGTCAACGCGGCTGACGGTGAACCGCGGGTTGGCTGCCGTGGCGATCACGGTCATCAGGTAACGGTGTTCGGCGGCGCTGACCTTGCGGTTCGCTTTTTGCCACGGCTCCCCCGTGGGAACAAAGATGACCTCGTCAAGCTTGAAAACACTCGCAACCTCGCTGGCTGCGACAAGGTGACCATGGTGGATCGGATCAAACGTGCCGCCCATGACTCCAACGCGGAGACGGTTGCCGGTGCCCTCAACGGAAGGCACCAGGCCGCTGACCTTAGTGATTGGAGGACGCCGGATCGTCGTGGTGCATGTGCTTGTTGGTGTGCTGCTTGTGCGGGTCATCGGTGGCGTCCACGGCGGAGTGGCGGTTGCCAAGGTTCATGAAGGACACGCAGATGAACATAAGCAGCAGCAACGTGGCCAGCATGACCCCGCCAATCACAAACGGCGGCGCAATCAAGGGCGCGGCTTCCTCGTGGGCGGCTGCTTCGGCAAGGACGACGCCGGCAAGCTGGGTCAGCATTATTTCTCCCCTATGGGTTGTGGTCCGGTGCCCGGTTGGGCGGCACCCGGCCTTCATGTCTTGGAATCACTCTAATGGTACGTGGTAACCGTTGGCCGTGGCACACCGGCCGCGCCGTGGGAGCGGATTCCCGGCCCCGGAAAAGCCTCCGTCAGGCCCGCACCTGGCCTTCGCCCTGCACAATCCACTTCGTGGTGGTCAGCTCCGTCAGCCCCATGGGCCCGCGCGCATGCAGTTTCTGTGTCGAGATGCCCACCTCGGCGCCCAGCCCCAGTTCCCCGCCGTCGGTGAAGCGGGTGCTGGCATTGACGATGACGGCGGCGGAGTCGATCTCGGCAATGAACTTTTCGGCGTTGCCGAGATCGTTGGTGAGGATGGCCTCGGTGTGCCCCGTGGACCACTTCCGGATGTGCTCCAGGGCCTCGGGCAGGGAGTCGACCATTTTCACGGCCAGGTCCAGGTCCATGTATTCGGTGGCCCAGTCCTCGTCGGTGGCCGGGAAGCTGGCGGCGCCTGCGGGAACCAGCGGCGCCACCCGGCTGTCCACGTGAAGCCGCACACCGGCGTCGGACAGGGCCTTGAGCACCGCCCTGGTGACGGTGGCGTCCTTGTGCACCAGCAGGGTCTCAACGGTGTTGCAGACGCTGGGTCGCTGGGTCTTGGCGTTGAGCAGGATGTCAACGCACATGTCCTCCCTGGCACTGGCGTCGATGAAAATGTGCACGTTGCCCTCGCCCGTTTCAATGACGGGCACGGCGGCGTTGGTGACAACCGCCTGGATGAGTTCGCGGCCGCCGCGGGGAATGAGCACGTCCACCTGGCCGCGGGCCTTCATGAGCAGGTTGGCGCCCTCGCGGCCGTATTTGTCCACGGACTGGACGGCGTCGGCGGGCAGACCCACAGAATCCAGGGCGTCCCGGAGGATGGCCAGCAGGGCCTCATTGGTGTGCGCGGCAGCCGTGCCGCCGCGCAGGATCACGGCGTTGCCGCTCTTCAGGGCCAGGCCGGCAATGTCCACCGTGACGTTGGGCCGGGCCTCGTAGATGGCACCCACCACGCCCATCGGCACGTTGACCTGACGCATGCGCAGGCCGTTGGGCAGGGTCTGGCCGCGCACCACATTGCCCACAGGGTCCGGCAAGGATGCGAGGTTCTCGAGCGCGTCGGCAAGCCCCTGGACGCGCTGGGCGGTCAGCGTCAGCCGGTCCAGCATGGCCGCGGACGTGCCCTGCTCCCGGCCGGCGGCAACATCCCTGGCGTTTTCGGCCAGGATGTGGTGCTCATTGGCCAGGAGTTCCTTGGCTATGGCCCGCAGGGCCCTGTCCTTCCAGGCACGGTTGGCGCCGGCCATGCGGCGTGAGGCGCGCCGGGCCCTGTCCGTGATGCTGCGGACATTTTCCGCCGCCGAGGAAGGCGCGGAAGCAATGTGTTCAACAATCTGCTCGCTCATGGCTCAAGTCTAGGCCACGGCACGCCACATTACGTGTGGAGAAGCACCAGGTCGTCCACGTGGACCACCTCGCGTTCATACTCCCGTCCCAGCTCCTTCGCCAGGGCCTTCGTGGAGCGCCCCAGCATCCGGGGCAGGTCCCCGCACGGGTAGTTGACCAGCCCGTGCGCTATGACATGCCCCGACAGGTCGGCGATTTCCACGGCGTCCCCGGCGTCAAAGTCCCCCGAGACCGAGACTATGCCGGCCGGAAGCAGCGACTTGTGGCGTTCGCACACGGCCCGCACGGCGCCGTCGTCAAGCACCAGGCGCCCGCGGATGTCGGCGAGGTGGGCAAGCCACAGCAGGCGCACGGGGCGCTTGTTGCCGTTGATGCTGAACCAGGTTCCCACGTCCTCCCCGGCGAGGGCTGCCGCGGCGTTGTCGGTGGAAGTGACCAGTGCCGGAATGCCGGTCTCGGCGGCGATGATTGCTGCCTGCACCTTCGTGGCCATGCCCCCCGTGCCCACGCCGGCCTTGCCCGCGCTGCCGATGACAATGCCCTCCAGGTCCTCCGGCGAGTCCACGTGGCTGATGCGCTTTGCCCCTTCCGACGGCGGGCCGTCGTAGAGCGAGTCCACATCGGAGAGCAGCACCAGGGCATCGGCCTTAATCAGGTGCGCCACCAGGGCGGCCAGCCGGTCATTGTCACCAAAGCGGATCTCGTGGGTGGCCACGGTGTCGTTTTCGTTGACAATGGGCACCACGCCCAGGTGCAGCAGGCGTTCCAGGGCCCGGTGGGCGTTGACATAGTGGCGGCGCCGGCTCAGGTCCTCGGCGGTCAGGAGCACCTGCGAGACGGTGACCCCGTGCCCCATGAAGGCCTGGTTGTAGCGGGCCATGAGCAGTCCCTGCCCCACGCTGGCGGCCGCCTGCTGGGTGGCCAGGTCCTTGGGCCGCCGGGCCAGGCCCAGCGGCATCAGCCCGGCCGCGATGGCGCCGGAGGAAACCAGGATGACCTCGGAGCCGGCGAGCCTGCGCGCCGCCAGGACATCCACCAGCTTGTTGAGGGCGGCATCGGAAATGCCGCCTGCAACCGAGGTCAGCGAGGAGGAGCCAACCTTCACCACAATCCGGGACGCCGTTGCGATCCCCTGCCGTGCCCCCGCAGGGGCGGCGGCTTCGGCCTTAGAGTTCATCGTCGTCGGATGCACCGCCGTCGGCGTCAAGGTCATCCTTGATGCCCAGGTTCCGGGCATGTTGGCGGTTGGTGGATTCGGTCCAAATGCCGGCCTTGCGCTCAGCTTCCAGCTCTGCGCGCGCGGCGGCCTTCGCGTCCCGGCGGTCCTGCTGCTCTTCACGCTTTTGGGCACGGGTGGGGCGGTCGCCCAGGTCAAGGAGGCGAAGGTCGGTGCCGCGCGGTGCGGCCAGGTGTTCGGCTCCGCCCATCATGGTGGGCTCCCAGTCGAAGACCATGGCGTCGTCTTCGCCGATCACCACGGTGTCCCCGGGGGTGGCGCCGGCCTTGAACAGGCCCGTCTCCACGCCTGCCTTGGCCAGCCGGTCCGCCAGGTAGCCGATGGCTTCCTCGTTTTGGAAGTCTGTCTGCTTCACCCAGCGCTCGGGCTTTTCGCCCAAGACGCGGAACAGCGGCTCAAGGTTCTTCTCTTCGCGCCGGATGGTGAAAGGCGTGGCGTTGACAGCGCGGGGCCGCAGCACCACGGGAGTCACCTTGGCCGGGGCGGCGGCAATGGCGTCGCGGGCAGCCTGGACAATTTCGGCCATGGCGAAGCCAAGCTGGCGCAGGCCCTCATGGCTGGCCGCGGAGACTTCAAAGACCCTGTATCCGCGGGCTTCCAGGTCACCCTTGACGAATTCGGCCATGTCGCGGCCGTCCGGGGAGTCGATCTTGTTCAGGGCCACCAGCTTGGGGCGCTCATTGAGCGGGACCACGTCGCCGTCGGCCCCGGCAAAGCTCATGTCCACCGCGTAACGGTCCAGTTCGCTTTCAATGACGGCCAGGTCTGACAGGGGGTCGCGGTCCGCTTCCAGGGTGGCGCAGTCCAACACGTGCACCAGCGCTGCGCAGCGTTCCACGTGGCGCAGGAAGTTGTGGCCTAGGCCCTTGCCTTCGCTGGCGCCCTCGATGAGCCCCGGCACGTCGGCAATGGTAAAGCGGATCTCCCCTGCCTGGACCACGCCCAGGTTGGGGACCAGGGTGGTGAACGGGTAGTCGGCAATCTTCGGCCGGGCCGCGGACATCGCAGCAATCAGGCTGGACTTGCCGGCGGAGGGAAAGCCCACCAGGGCGATGTCGGCAATGGACTTCAGTTCCAGGACGATGTCGCGTTCCTCGCCCTCGACGCCCAGGAGCGCAAAGCCGGGGGCCTTGCGCTTGAGCGTGGACAGTTGCGAGTTGCCCAGTCCGCCCTGCCCGCCGGCGGCGGCAATGAATTCGGTGCCCTCGCCCACCAGGTCGGCCAGGACGGTGCCGGACTTGTCCTTGACCACCGTGCCGTCCGGGACGTTGAGGATCAGGGACTCGCCGATCTTGCCGTCCCGCCAGTCGCCCATGCCGGGCCCGCCGTTGGTGCCGTGGCGGTGCGGGGCATGGTGGAAGTCAAGGAGGGTGGTGGTTTGCGCGCTCACGCGCAGGATCACGTCGCCGCCGTCGCCGCCCTTGCCGCCGTCGGGCCCTCCCAGCGGCTTGAACTTTTCGCGCTTGACCGAGACGCAGCCATGGCCGCCAGTCCCGCCGGATACGTGCAAAACAACCCGGTCAACAAAGCTGGCCAATGAATTCTCCTCGATTGATGCTGCCCTTGCGGACTCATTCTAGTCCGCGTATTAAAACACAGTGGAGCGAGCCGTGCGGCCCGCTCCACTGGTAAAAAAGCTTTGGTGTTAGACCGCAGCGGCGACGATGTTCACCACGCGGCGGCCGCGGCGCTGGCCGAACTCGACCGCACCGGCGTCCAGGGCGAACAAGGTGTCGTCCTTGCCGATGCCGACGCCGGCGCCCGGGTGGAAGTGGGTGCCGCGCTGGCGGACGATGATCTCGCCCGCCTTGACAACCTGACCGCCGAAGCGCTTGACGCCCAAGTACTGAGCGTTGGAGTCACGACCGTTGCGAGTGGAACTCGCACCCTTTTTATGTGCCATTGTAAAATGCCTACCTTTTGACTAAAAGACTGTTTAAGTTGATCGACGTGCCGAACGCGGAATTACGCGATCGAGGTGATCTTGACCTTGGACAGTTCCTGACGGTGGCCCTGGCGCTTCTTGTAACCGGTCTTGTTCTTGAACTTCTGGATGACGATCTTCGGCCCGCGAAGATCCTCCAACTTCTCAGCCGTAACCTTTACATTAGCCAGGTCCTTTGCGGCGGTGGTGATTGTTTCACCATCAACCAAGAGCAAAGCGGGCAGCTCAAGCGTGCTGCCGACTCCACCGGGGACGCGGTTCATGGTCACGTAGTCTCCAACGGAAACCTTTTCTTGACGGCCGCCTGCGCGGACAATCGCGTACACCACTGGGGAACTCACTTCTCTCGACGTTTATAACAAAGTATTGATGTGCCTCAACGCCGTGGACCTCAATGGAGTTCTACCATGGAGTGGTTGCCCTAGGTTGGCGTAAGCACCGAAGATCAAGAATACGCTAATTCCTGCCCCGGCCGCAAATGAGACTGGCCCGCTGTCCCGGATTCGCTGCGTGCCGGACAGCTGTCCGCGCGCATCAGCCCGTTTGAGAGGAACCATGCGCAACTACTCTAGCGCGCCTGGGGACGCGGCGCCCGTTCTGCGGGTGTGGCGCGCCGGTTTTTTCCGCAGCACCCCGGTGGCGTTAATCACCTGCCGGCCTTTCAGGCGTGCAGCCGTGCGGCGTCAAAGAAGTCCACCTCGTATTGGGCCGAGTGCACAAACGCCTCGCGCATGCGTTCGCGGTCCAGGGCAGATCCCCGGCGCGCGGCGGCGTCAACTATGCGCACGGCGGCCTCAGCGGCGTCGGCGAACGCCTGGTCGGCGTACGTTTCCAGCCACCTGGCGTACGGGTGCACGCCGTCGAACGCCAGGTAGTCCGCGTGCAGGACCCGGCCCACTTCGGCGTACAGCCAGTAACAGGGCAGCACGGCGGCCACCACTTCCCCGTAGCTGCCGGCGAACGCCGCGGCCTGCAGGTGGTCAACGTAGTGTTTGGTCACGGGGCCCGGGCCCACGTCCAGGGGGTGCCGGGCCAGCCAGTCGCCGTGCAGCGCCAGCTCCACGGCAAGGCAATTTTCTGCCCCCTTGGCCCAAAACAGCTGTTCCTCCGCGGTGGGGGCAAGGGCGCTGGCGCGCGCCAGCACGCGCGAGTAGCTGCCCAGGTACATGGCGTCCTGCGCCAGGTAGTACGCAAAGTGGGCCTCAGTGAGCGTGCCGGCCGCGAGGTCCTTGATGAAGCCGAGCTCAAAAATGGCCTTGCGTTGGGGCTCCACCTCGTCCCAGAGGCTCCTGCTGAACGCATTGCCCGCCGGTGGCGCCGCGTCCCAGAGCGAATGGAAGTGGTTGACCGGCCCATGGCCGTGCCCCACCTCGAGTTCGGCGGACGTTTCCAGCGCATCCCACAACCATCCCTTGGCGCGGCGCACGGACTCCGGCCAGTGATTGGTCTGGGCCTGGACAGTGGCCAGCGCTGCGGAGAGCGAGCAGCCCGTGCCGTGCGTGTTGGCGGTGTCGATGCGCAGTGCCGTGAACTCTTCCACGCTGCCGCCGGGTTCCACGAGGGCGTCCGGGCAGGCGCTGCCGGCCAGGTGGCCGCCCTTCACCAGCACGCGCACCTGTGACGTGGCGGCCAGGCGCCGGCCCTGCTCGAGCGCCGCTTCCCAGGAGTCCGCCTCGGCTTCCCCCACCAGCACTGCCAGCTCGGGCAGGTTGGGGGTCACCAGGTGGGCGTGCTGCAGGAGGTCCAGCAGGGCCAGGCGCGCATCCACCGCCACGAGGGAGTCGCCACTGCTGGCCACCATCACCGGGTCCAGCACCACCACGGCGGGCCGCGTGGTTTCCAGCCACTCCCCCACGGCGCGCATTACCTCGGGATTGGCCAGCATGCCGATCTTCACGGCGTCAATGGCAATGTCGTCCGACAGCGACTCAAGCTGCCGGCGCAGGAATTCCGCAGGGGGTACGTGGACCGACTGCACGCCCCGGGTGTTTTGGGCAGTCAGGGCCGTGACGGCCGCCATCGCGTACCCGCCGTTGGCGGCAATGGACTTGATGTCCGCCTGGATCCCGGCGCCGCCGGACGGGTCGGAACCGGCAATGCTCAGGACTCGCGGGTGGCGGCGCACCGTGGCTGCCGGCGTCGGGGCTGCTGCCCGGTCTCCGGTTGCGGGTTCGGACAAGGTGTTGACGATCATGGGGACATCCCTTCGCCGGTGCTGGCCGGGCAGGTTCAACGGGTTTTATCTCAGCCGGCCCTGCTGGCCTGGCACCCCGTGTCGCACCCCAGCCTAGCCCGCCCGCGTCCCCCTGGGAAAAATTGCGTGACGGAAAATTCCGGACCGGGCGTTTCACCCCGGCCACACGCCAGTATGCAGCGATGGCGGCTTTGCCCGCAGGCAAGCCGCCATCGCTGCATACTGACCGCACAGTCAGTGCAGTTGTGAGCCCTACAGCTCGGAGGCGGGAACCCCCACACCCAGCATGATGATGGGCTCCGGTGCCTTCTTGGCCGGTTGGGCCTTCGCAGCCTCAGCCCTGGGAGTGTCAGCCGTGGCGGCCCGCCCCGAACCGGCCGTTGCCGGAGCCTGGGCGCCAGCGGGCTCCGACGTTTCCACGGACATGTCGGCTCCGCCCTGGGCGCTGCGGGCGCTGCGGTTGCGCCGTGCCCGGCGGGGGCGGCCGTTCCCGGATTCTTCACCGGCCGCCGCATGCGAGCCGGCCAGTTGGTCAAGTGCTTCGGCAAGTCCGGCCAGGCGCTGCGCCTGCTCGGCATTTCCGGCGTGGGGCGTGTCATTGTGGTGCCCGCGGGGCAGCTCAATGGCTTCCCCGCCCAAGGTCACAATGGCGTTCTCCCCCAGGCTGGCGGGCAGCGCCTTGACCTCAACTTCCTCCACCTCGGCCGCCGGGGACGAGGCCCCAGCACCGGCGCCCACACCGGAACCTGCACCGGCGCCTGCACCGTGGTGGGCGGCGGCGGCAGCGGCGGCAATGTTCGCCAGCGCGGCCCGGGCCTCGTGGGCCTTTTGCACCTTCTGGGCCTCGGTGGCGCCGTCGGCCGGGTCATGCGAAAGCTCGACGGCGTCGGTCCCGTCTGCGTGCTCGTTGTCCAGGTGGGCCGGGCGGTTGTTGCGGTTGCGCTTTCGCTCACTGCGCGTGGAGCGGTTGGCCGTCCGTTCGTTTTCGCGGTGCTCGGGCCGGGAAGCGTGCGCATGGTGGGTGTCAACGGCCACGGTGTGAACGCGGCGGTGCTCCACCGGGATCTCGTGGGTGACCATGCCGCGGCCGGCACAGGTCTCGCAGAGCTCGCCAAAGACTTCCAGCAGTCCGGTGCCCATGCGCTTGCGCGTCATCTGCACCAGGCCCAGGCTGGTGACCTCGGCCACCTGGTGCTTGGTCCGGTCCCGGCCCAGGCACTCCACCAGGCGCCGGAGCACCAGGTCGCGGTTGGATTCCAGGACCATGTCAATAAAGTCAATGACGATGATGCCGCCAATGTCGCGCAGGCGCAGCTGGCGGACCACTTCCTCCGCCGCTTCGAGGTTGTTTTTGGTGACGGTTTCCTCCAGGTTGCCGCCGGAGCCGGTGAACTTGCCCGTGTTCACGTCAACCACTGTCATGGCCTCGGTGCGGTCAATGACCAGCGAGCCGCCGGACGGCAGGAACACCTTGCGTTCCAGGGCCTTCGAGATTTGCTCGTCGATGCGGTGGACGCCAAAGATGTCTTCCGGCCGGGTCCACTTTTCCAGGCGGTCCAGCAGGTCCGGGGCCACATACGTCACATAGGCCTCAATGGTGTCCCACGCCTCCTCGCCGGAGACGATCAGCTTGCTGAAGTCCTCGTTGAAGACGTCGCGAACCACCTTGATGGTCAGGTCCGGTTCGGCGTACAGCATCTCCGGCGCCAGGGTCTTGTGCGACGTGGCCCGGTTGTTGATGCCTTCCCACTGGGCGCGCAGCCGGTTGATGTCGTTGGTCAGCTCTTCCTCGCTGGCACCCTCGGCGGCCGTGCGCACAATGACGCCCGCATTTTCCGGCAGGTGGTCCTTCAGGACCCGCTTGAGACGGTTCCGCTCGACGTCGGGCAGCTTGCGGGATATGCCCGTCATGGAGCCGCCGGGTACGTACACCAGGTACCGGCCCGGCAGGGAGACCTGGCTGGTCAGCCGCGCCCCCTTGTGGCCCACGGGGTCCTTGGACACCTGGACCAGGACGGAGTCCCCCGACTTCAGGGCGTTTTCAATGCGGCGCGGCTGGCCATTGAGCTTGGCGGCGTCCCAGTCGACCTCACCGGCGTAGAGCACGGCGTTGCGTCCGCGTCCAATGTCCACAAATGCAGCTTCCATGCTGGGCAGCACGTTTTGGACCTTGCCCAGGTACACATTTCCAATGAGCGAATCCTGCTGCGTCTTGGACACGAAGTGTTCGGCCAGGATGCCGTCCTCCATCACCCCGATCTGGATGCGGTCCTCGTTCTGGCGGACCACCATGACGCGGTCCACGGATTCGCGGCGGGCCAGGAACTCGGCCTCGGTGATGACGGTGCGCCGGCGGCCGGAATCGCGCGAGTCGCGGCGGCGCTGCTTCTTCGCCTCCAGGCGGGTGGAGCCGCGCAGGCTGGTCACCCGGTTTGACGCGCTCGACGACGGCTCTGCCGGGGTGCGCGGCGCCCGGACCCGGGTGACGGTGTTGGGCGGGTCTTCATCGGTGCCGCCCGTCAGTTCCAGATCCGCCTCACCACGGCGGCGGCGGCGACGGCGGCGCGACGTCACGCCGTCCGCGGAGTCGTCCTCGCCCGGCTCATCGGCAGCATCAGCTGCCGCGGTGCCTGCTTCGTCGCCGGCATTACCGGCGGGCTTGCCGCCTCGGCGGTGGCGGTTGCGCCCGCGGCGCCCGGCCGAGGAATCGTCGTGGCCCTCGCCGGTTTCGGATTCCTCGTCATGCTCGTGGCTGGCGGCAGGCGCGGGGACGGCCAGGCTCAAGTCCGGTGCCAGGAAAAGTGCTGAAATGCCGGCGGCCGGGGACAGGAACAGTGAAGTGGCGGCAGCTTCCTGGGCTGGCCCTTCGCCGGCAGCGTCCGCGGCTTCGGTGTTTGCGGGTGTGTGCGTGGCAGCGTCCACAGCAGCGGGTGCCTCGGCAGGAGCCCCGGCAACGTCCTCGCCTGCCGGGGCAACGGCCTGTTCAGCCGGACCTTGGGCAGCGTCCGGGGATTCCGTGCGGGCGCCCACTCCTGCGGCACCGTTGCTTTCGCCCTGGTCGTCAGCCTTCTTCACAGCGGTCCTGCGGCGGCTGCGGACGGCCTTGGCCGGAGCAGCCGCGGCTGTTTCCCCGGCAGCGGGCGTCGAGGCAGCAGGAGTCGAGGCAGACACCGGATCCGTGGCAGTTGTTTCATCGGTGCCGGCCACCACAGTGGCGTCGTCCTGCACGGCGGTGGTTTCAGCCTTTTTGGCAGCGCGGCTGCGGGCCGGCGCCTTGCGGGCGGGGGCCTTCTTGGCCGGGGCTTCGGCCGCGGCGACGGCAGCACCCTCGGGCTGGGCCGCTTCCAGATGCAATTCGCCTTGGACGGAGGCCGGCGCCATCACGGGGGCGGTGGCCCGGCGGCGGGCCGGGCGCTTGGCAGGGGCCTTCGCCGAGGCAGCGGCAGCGGCATCTGCCGGGGCTGATTCGGCCGTGGCGGCCGCTTCCGGGGTGGCTGCGGGAACGGCAGCGTCAGGTTCGGCCGTGCCGTCGGCCAAGGCGTCCAGCAGGGACGGGACTGCGTCCTGGGCGGCCTTCTTGGCCCGGCTGCGGCGGACGGGCGCCTTCTTGGCCGGGGCCGCCTCAACGGCACCGGCAACGGCATCAGCATCAGCTGCAGGGGCTGCCGCAGCCGCGGATGGCTGCTGTGCCGCGGGCGCGGCGGCCGGCGAGGTGACCTTGGCCGATGCCCGGCGTGAGCGGACCGCCTTGGCGGGTGCCGCCGCAGTGCCTTCATCGGCGGTTGCGGCTGAATTTGTTGCGTCTTTTTCATTATTCATTTGGGCGTTACTTTCGCGCCGGGGCAACACCCCCACATCGGGTGCCGCGTACGGCTGATGTGCCAACACCCGCAGGCGTTGACGGAAGTCGTCTTATTACCTTTCAGGCGGCACCAACTCCTGGGTGCACAAGCTCTGAAAAGCCAATGGCCTGCCTGTTCCGCGTTTGCCTGGCGTGGACCGGACCTGGTGGAGGGCTGCCGTTGCTAGGTGCCTCGTCACCGGCCGCCCCGTGGGCCTGCCATTGGACTGTGGAGCGCATGTGGAACGCTGAACAGCCACCTTCATTGTCTCATACCAGCCCCGCGCACCCGCCGCAAGGGTGGCCCGGCGCGCCAAGTTTGCCGGGCTAGAATCAGGACAACAATGCCGCTACGAACAGAAAAGGGCCCCATGCCTGACTCCCGCGTTTCCGCGCGCGTTCACGACACACCCGCCGTGCCCACCCTGGTCCGTGCGAATCCTTTCGCCTGGTTCCTGCTCATTGCCGGCGCCATTGGCTGGATCGCCTCCGCCACGCTGGTGCTGGAACGCCTGAGCCTGTATGCCAATCCCAATGCCAAGGTCAGCTGCGACATTAACACCTGGATCTCTTGCGGCGATGTCATGAAAACGTCCCAGGCGGCCATTTTCGGCTTCCCCAACCCGTTCATCGGAATTGTGGCGTTCGCCGTCATCATCACAACGGCCGTGGCGCTGCTGGCCGGCGCGGAACTGGCGCGCTGGTACTGGATTGGCCTGCAGGTGGGGATCACGGCGGGAATCGTGCTGATCTGCTGGTTCTTCACGCAGGCCGTTTACGTCCTCGCCATCCTGTGCCCCTACTGCATGGTGGTGTGGGCGGCCATGATCCCGCTCTTCGTCTGGATCACTGTGCGCAATCTGGCCCACGGAGTGATCCCGGCACCGGCCGGCGTGGTGAAATTCGCCTCCGGCTGGGCCTGGGTCATTGTCGGCCTGGCCTACCTGGGCGTGGTTGCTGCCATCTTCTTCAAGTTCATGGCACTGATCATCCCTTCCAACGCGTAGTCGGCCGGTACGCGAAAGGGCACCTCCCGGCCGGGAGGTGCCCTTTCACTTGGGCCTGAACAGGTGGCCCTGGGGTGGCGGCGCTTAGGCGAACCAGATGCCGATCTCACGCTCGGCGGACTCCACGGAGTCCGAGCCGTGGACCAGGTTTTGCTGGACCTTCAGGCCCCAGTCCCGGCCAAAGTCGCCACGGATGGTGCCCGGTGCCGCCGTGGTCGGGTCGGTGGTGCCGGCCAGTGCCCGGAAGCCCTCGATGACGCGGTGGCCCTCAAAAATTGCCGCCACCACGGGACCGGAGAGCATGAATTCCACCAGGGGCTCGTAAAACGGCTTGCCCTCGTGCTCGGCGTAGTGCGCCTGCAGCTGCTCGCGGGTGGCCGTGACCTTCTTCAGCTCCGCCAGCGTGTAGCCCTTGGCTTCAACGCGGGCCAGAATTTCGCCGGACAGCTTGCGGGCCACGCCGTCGGGCTTGACCAGGACAAGGGTGCGCTCAATGCTCACAGTCGTTCCACTTTCAGTTGGTTTTGGTGTCGTTGTCAGTCTACGGTGCCGGGTTCGGGATGTTCGGCATCCCAGGCGGCCTGCTGGCGGGCACGTGCGCGGTTTTCCCGGTCAATCCGGCCGCCCGCGTTGAGCGCGTACCACCAGGCGATGGCAAACAGCACCCCCACAAAGATCATCAGCGGCTCCCAGAAACCGCCGGCAACCAGCAGTAGCTGGAGGACCCAGCCAACGGCCGGGCCAGCCTTCCTGGTGACAATGGCACACGTGCCGATGAACAGCGCGGCCAGGACCACCGTCACTACCAGGTAGAGCGGGTTCTTTCCGTGCAGGCCGAATAGGCCCAGGCCGGCAAAGAGCACCACAAACGCCTCCAGGGCCAGCATCGTGGAGGCAAACAGGGCCCTGGTGGACCGCTGCTTTTTGGGCATGCCGGGACGCCATTCGCGCTGGGCGCGGGTTAGTTTCGCCATTCTTTAGGCACCTTCCGTTTCCCCGGGGCGGCCCAGCAGGATTCGCGCCTCCGCCACCACCGTGATGGAGCCGGTGACCAGCACGCCCCCGGCCAGGTCGTTGTTGGCCTCGGCACGTTCCACGGCCCATTCGATGGCGTCGTCGAGCCTTTCGGCGATGTGGACGTCGTCTTCGTCCCAGCCCAGGTCAACGGCCATTTCAGCCAGTTCCGCAGCAGGGATGGCCCGCGGGGAGCTCGACTGGGTGAGGCAGATTTCCGCGGCCTCGTCCCCGTACGATTCCTTGAGCGTGCGCAGGATCTCCTCGGCGTCCTTTTCCTTCAGGATGCCCAGCACCACCACCAGCTTGCTGAAGGCGAAGGCTTCCTGCAGGGCCACGGCGCTGGCCGCAATCCCGGCGGGGTTGTGCCCTGCATCCACCACGATGGTGGGCGAGGTCCGCAGCACCTCAAGCCGCCCGGGCGAGGTGGTGTTGCGGAAGCCTTCCTGGACCAGTTCCAGGTTCAGTTCCTTTTCCCCGCCGCCCAGGAACGCTTCCAGCGCGGCAAGGGCGACGGCGGCGTTTTCGCCCTGGTGTGCCCCGTGCAGGGGCAGCAGGATCTCCGGATACCGCCCGGCCAGCCCCTGCAGGGTGAGCATTTGCCCGCCCACGGCGATGGTGCGCGATTCCACGCCAAACTCCACGCCCTCGAACTTGTACTGGGCGTGCATGGCGCGAGCCTTGTCCAGGATCACCTGGGCGGCGTCCACGGGCTGGGCGGAGCTGACCAGGAACGCGCCTTCCTTGATGATGCCGGCCTTTTCCAGTGCAATTTCGCCCGTGGTGTCCCCCAGCAGTTCCGTGTGGTCCAGGGAGATGGGCGTGATGACGGCCACCTGCCCGTCGCCCACATTGGTGGCGTCGGTGATCCCGCCCAGGCCCACCTCCAGCACGGCCACGTCCACGGGCTCGTCGGCGAAGATGGCGTAGGCCAGGATGGTCAGGCATTCAAAGTAGGTCAGGCGCTGTTCCCCGGCCGTTTCGAGCTCGGCATCCACCATGAGCAGGTAGGGGTGGATTTCATCCCAGATCCGCACAAAGGTGTCGTCGGCGACGGGCGCACCGTCTATGCTGATGCGCTCCGTGACACGGCTCAGGTGGGGGCTGGTGTACCGGCCCGTGCGCAGGCCGTGGGCCAGCAGCCCGGATTCGATCATGCGGGCGGTGGACGTCTTGCCGTTCGTGCCGGTGATGTGGATGATGGGGAACGCCTTGTTCGGCTCCCCCAGGATGTCCATGGCCCGGAACAGCGGGGCAAGGCGCGGTTCCATTTTGTTTTCGGGGGCGCGGCCCAACAGCTCGGCGTACACGCTTTCCACGGAGAATTCGTCGTGTTCGGTGCTCATCAAGGGTGTGTCCGTTCAACGGTGATGGTGGTTTCCACGTCGCCCGGAACCAGCTCCAGGTCAAGCGTGAGGGTTTCCTTCTTCACCAGGTCCATGTTGGCGTGGAGGGCGTCCACCACGTCCTGGGGGGCCTGGACAATGGTGCGGATCCGGTCGCTGACATGGAGGTCGGCGTCCTTGCGGGCCTGCTGGATGGACCGGACCATGTCACGGGCCGTGCCTTCGGCCTCCAGTTCGGCGGTGACGGCGGTGTTGAGCACCACGAAGCCGCCGTGGGGCAGCATGGCAACCGCCGTGGCGCCGCCGTCGTGGGCGTCCTCCACCACGGTTTCCAGGGTGTATTCGGCCGGCTCAAGCACCAGGCCGCCCGCTGTGACAACGCCGTCGGTGACGGACCAGTCCCCGGACTTGGAGCCCTTGATGGCCTGCTGGACGTTCTTCCCCAGGCGCGGGCCGGCAGCGCGGGCGTTGACCACCAGTTTTTGCGAGATGCCGAACTCCTCTGGCGAGGCGTCGGCGGCGTCAACAAAGCGCACCTTGCGGATGTTCAGTTCATCGGCCACGATGGCGCCCCCGTCGTTCAGCAGTGCCGCGTTGGGGGCCACCACCGTCAGCTCCGAGAGGGGCAGGCGAACCCGCAGCTTGGCAGCCTTGCGCAGGCTGGAGCCGGTCGAGCAGATTTGCTGGAGCTGGTCCATCTGGTCAACGAGGACCGCATTGGGAACAAACAGCCCGGCGTTGGGCCAGTCGGAGAGGTGCACGGAACGCCCGCCGGTGAGGCCGCGCCAGATTTCCTCGGTGACCAGAGGCAGCAGCGGGGCAGCCACCCGGCACACGGTTTCCAATGCGGTGTAAAGGGCGTCGAAGGCGTCGGTGTTCTCGTCAAAGAAGCGGTTCCGGCTGCGGCGCACGTACCAGTTGGTCAGCATGTCCAGGTAGCTGCGGAGGGCGTCGCAGGCACCGGAGACGTCGTAGTCGTCGAGCCTGGCCTGCATCTGGCGCACCAGGTCCCCCGTGTTGGCCAGCAGGTATTCGTCCATGGTGTCGGTGTAGCCGTCAAAGCGCAGCTTCGCGTCGTAGCCCTTGCCGCCGTCGGCCGTGTTCGCGTACAGGGTGAAGAAGCTGTACACGTTCCATAGCGGCAGGATCACCTGGCGGACGCCGTCGCGGATGCCCTGCTCGGTGACCACGAGGTTGCCGCCGCGCAGGATGGGGCTGGACATGAGGAACCAGCGCATGGCGTCGGAGCCGTCGCGGTCCAGGACCTCGGAAACGTCGGGGTAGTTGCGCAGCGACTTGGACATCTTCGCCCCGTCCGAGCCCAGCACGATGCCGTGGCTGATGACGTTCCGGAAGGCCGGGCGGTCAAAGAGCGCGGTGGAGAGGATGTGCAGCATGTAGAACCAGCCGCGCGTCTGCCCGATGTACTCGACAATGAAGTCGGCCGGGTTGTGGGTGTTGAACCAGTCCTCGTTTTCGAACGGGTAGTGGACCTGGCCGTACGGCATGGAGCCGGAGTCAAACCAGACATCCAGCA